>NZ_CALGEO010000010.1:0-6365 GCF_937881865.1 Candidatus Proelusimicrobium excrementi | reverse complement strand
GCTTTGCGGATTTTTTGGAATTTGGGGGGCTTTAGTATTTTCCGCATTTTCGGCTTTACCGGCACAAATATCAGTTTTATCCGTAAGCATATCTATAATTGCATCGGGAGCCTTAACCGATACGGCTACGTCCAGAGCCGTCCGCCCCCATACGTCTTTATAATTTTTATTTATCTTAGGGGAAGAAAGCAATTCTTTTACCGACTCGACGTCGGCATTTTCAATCGCGGCAAATAAAACAGGCTTTTTAAAAACGTCTTGGCAATTAACGTCCGCGCCGGCTTCGATAAGTGTTTTAACGAGGTCAATATTTTTCCCCAATACGGCTTTTAACAGGACGGGACGTCTAAATTTATCTTTGCAATTCGGATCTGCGCCGCCTTCAAGAAGCGTTTTAACAATGGCCAAATCATTGCATCTAACCGCTTCCGCCAAGGCTTCTTTCTTGGTTTCCGCGTCGGCGGAATTTAAAAATTCGGTTATATAATTAATATTCCCGGTTCTGGCCGCTTGAGCAAATTTGAATTTATCGTAAGTCATTTTCCCCCCTTGTCATAATTGCCGCTTTATATTTATACTAACAATTTTTCGGGAGCGGAGCCTTATTTCCCCGATAAAAACATAAAATCGCGAAAAAAGACAAAAAAACGGAGGGCTTTTGCTTCGCCCTCCGTTCGGTTCTTACTTAATAAAACTTCTATTTTATTTTGGCGTTGCTTTTAAGGAAATCAAAAACTTTCCTTTCATTGATAGTCGCCATTACTTCGTCTTTGCGGTCATTGAAGAATTTTTTAATATTGGCTTCTTCTTTCGGCTGGGAGGCCAAAGCTTTGTCAAGTTCGGCTTTCCAGTCTTCTTCCGTGGCTTCAAGTTTTTCGGCCTCGGCTATCGCGTGTACGATATAGCCGATTCTGAGATCTCTTTCAACGCCGGGGCGCATTCTTTCGGCGAAGGCTTTTTTGTTTTCTTCGCTGAGTTCCGGGTTCTTGCCGCCGAACATTCTGTTAATGAAGTTTGCGACTGAAATCTGCGTATAATATTCCACAAGGCCGGAAGGCAAATCAAAACCGTTTTCTTTTACCAAAGCGTCTTCAATCTGCTTTACCACGTCCCTTTCGGAAGAGGTTTTGGCTTCTCTTTCCATAGAGGTTTTTACAGTTTCTTTAAGCTTTTCAACATTGTCAAAACCCATATCTTTGGCAAAAGCGTCGTTAAGCTCGGGTTTTACTTTCTTTTTGATTTCCTCGACCTGAACGGTAAAGTTTATGGTGCCGTCGTCGATTTTAGCGTCAAAAGTTCTGCTTTCGCCTTTTTTGGCGCCTTTAATGGCGTCGGCCAAACCGGCTACGGTCTGCGGGGCGGACATATCGACAAGCTCGCCGTCGCTGGAATATTTTTTGTCGGCTTTGCCGTCTTTGCTGCCGCTGTATTTTACAACTACGAAATTGTTATCTCCTACCGCCGCGCCTTCCGCTTCGGCTTCAAGGCTGGAATTATGTTCAAGCACTTCGTTCAAATGTTTGTTGACGTCTTCTTCGGAAACGGTTTCCGACTTTTTGGTTACGGCTATGCCTTTGTAACCTTTAACTTTAAATTCCGGGGCGACGTCCACGCTCATTTCAAAGGAGAAAGCTTTATTTTCGCCGAAAGTAGAAAAATCGGCTTTGGTTACAGCCGGGGCCATTACGGCTTTAAGTTCGCTCTTTTCCAAAGCTTTGGAAGAGGCGTTTCTGATAACCAAATCGGCGGCCCTTTCGGTAATATGCGGGACAAAATTCTTTTTTACGATATCCAAAGGCACTTTGCCGGCCCTGAAACCCTGCATTTGGGCTTTGGCCTGCACTTGCAGCAAAGCATTGTGAAAGCATTTATTTACAAGGCTGGGTTCGGCCGTAACTTCCAAAACTACGGTGCAGCCTTTTTTTGAAATTTCTTTAGTCTTTACTTCATTATCCTGGGCAACTGCGAAACTGGACATAATTTCTCCTGTACAAAAAACTATGGACGGAGAGGGACTTGAACCCTCACGGAAAATCCATACGGTCCTAAGCCGTACGCGTCTGCCAATTCCGCCATCCGTCCATTGTATTAACTGATTTAAAATTGAAGTGGGCCATACAAGGCTCGAACTTGTGACCTTACGCTTAAGAGGCGTCTGCTCTACCAACTGAGCTAATGGCCCTTCCTTTATGAAGAAATTATAACAAATAATTTCAAACCCTGCAAATCGCCGATAGGCTTCGGCATTGTTTTTGCGTGCGGGCTGAAGCGGCCCGCAAGGCCTGAAATAATTTATAGACAAATTATAGCAAAAAAGTGATACAATAGCATTATCTTTGTAAACAATTTGCAATTTAACTCGAAAATAAGGAGAAGATTATTAATGAGAAAACTATTATTAATAGCGTTTGCTTCTTTGCTGAGCGCAGGGGTATTTGCGGCTCACGCGCAGGCAAAAGCCTATACTGCGGACACGGACACCGATACTTTGATGATGGATCACAAAGTGTTGGAACTGGGCGATAAGTACGTCGCGGTTTTAAGCTCCATGTTCCAGGAAGAGGCGACGCGCGCCGGCACTTTGGGGTACCATTCCGATTTGCAGGAAAGGGACATCCAGGCGCAAGTCAGCAGAAGGCAGACTTTGCTTTCCCTTCAGGAAGCTTTGGGCAGAATAAACCCCAAAGCACTTTCCTCATACACGAAAGTGGACTATTATACCCTTAAAGAAATTATCAGCGAAAAGCTTTTCGCCATAGATACGGAAAACGAACTTTCCAAAAATCCCCTTTGGTATTTGCAGAGCGTGGACGCGGTTTACGATATACTTTTGAAAGATTACGCCTCCCGGGCGGACCGTCAGCGCGACGCTTTAAAAAGGGTTCAGGCTTTGCCGGAAATTTTGGAACAGGGCAAAGTAAACCTTGATAATCCGCCGGATTTATATTTAAGGCTGGCGATAGAAAAGGCTCAGCTGGCGTATTCTTCCTTTAATAACGTCAACTTCCTTTTAACGAAACTCAGCTTGGACGAATATACTAAAGACCAGACCAAGAAAGCCTGCGCCGCCGCGCAGACCGCGCTTAAATCCTATGCGGACTTCCTTAAAGACACCATGCTTAAAAAGGACTATGTGTACTTCCGCCTCGGCGCAGAAGACTTTGAAAGACTTTTCAAAGACGTTTATCAGCAGGAAATGCCTTTTGCGAAATTAAAGAAAAACCTTGATAAAGAACTTGAAAACAGCAAAAAGAACCTTATCAGGGCAATTACGCCGATTGTGGAACCCACCCTTACGGAAGAAGAAAAAGCCGACCGAACCGACAAAAAAGGCTTAATCAACATCCTTCCGCAGGATTATTACAGAGCGGTTAAAACTTTTACCGCCAACCCCGGCGCAAAACGCCTTTTGGATTCTTACGCAAATACGTTTAAAAAAGCGACGGTGTTCTTTGCCGAACAGAAGTTATTCCCCGCCGGTGCGCTGCAAGTGGTAATCGCGCCTGCGCCGAAATATCTTTCCAACAAGCTTACGCCTATTTCATATCTTCCCCCCTTCCCGCTGCTTAACAAACAGATGGGCGACCTTTTGGTAACCATGCCGAAAGCGGAAGACAAAACAACGCTTGAAACGCGTTTTAACAACGGGAAAATCAAATTCGACGTTTTGGAATATATTACCCCGGGCAAAAACCTTATGTATTCCATAGCGACGGAAGAAGGCAGAGTTTTAAGGAAATTATCCAATGACCCGTTCTATATCAACGGCTGGGTTAAATACGCCCTTAATACCGCCGCTTCCACGGAATTGTTCTCTTCCGCGGAGGATAAAATAAATTTGGCGTGGTTTAACTACTCAAAAGCTTTGCTGGCGGTGGCGGAATACAATATGCAAACCAATGCCACCAATTATACTCAGACGGTGGATTTCTTGGTGGAAAACGGTATGCTTAAGGAAGAAGCCGAGGCTAATGTGGATTACCTCGCCCTTAACCCGATGGACGCGGTGGCTTACGTGGTCGGCCAGCAGGAATTTGATTATTTGAAAGCTAAATACGCGAAGAAAATAAACAAAAAACTGACGCTTGCCGATTATCACGAAAGACTGCTTTCCTTGGGCCGCGTTCCCATAAGAACGCTTGACGAAGCCATGTCCAAAGAAATGGAAGAAAAGAAGACGGAAAGCTTCTTTAACATGACTTATTTCTAAGTTTTCATTTCTTAGATTGCAATTTACCCCCGGCTTAAACAAAAACCGGGGGTTTTATTTATCTTAAATTATTTTCACGATAAAATTATATTGCGGACTTTCTTCTGTTGCAATCTTTACAAAGCATTTGACAATTTTCAGCGGTAGTATGCCCCCCTTTGCTCCAAGGGGTTATATGGTCGGCCTCCATTTCCGACAATGTAAATTTGCCACCGCATTTTACACAAATTCCTTTTTGCTTTTCATAGGTTTGGCGTTTAATCTTATCGCTGAAAAGACGTAAATTTAAACTGCGCTCATTTCCTGTAAGGACATAATCATAAACACCTTTTTTATCGGTAACGTCTTCATCTTCCATTAAAACGGATATTTCCTTTTCCAATGCAGCGGTATCAAATTTTTCGTTTTTATACTTGTTATACAAAAGGCCCCAATTTACGCCTTTCATTTCTTTGCGGTATTTTATAAAAGTAAGTTTTACCCAGTTTATAACGCTTTGAAAGTACAGCCACAGTTCATTTGCGTTTTGCTCGTGCTGATGATTAGCCATATAAACCTGCACATTCCCCTTTGAAAGCCAATTTAAGGCCGTTTCCAAATAATCTTGGCGTATGGGCGAACCGTTTATATAATTGCTTGCCAATCCGTAAGCCGGGCCGCCTGTTTTTGAAAAATACCTCTTTGCGTCGCTTACAAAAGGCCCGTGATAGGTTGCGTTTAAAAGTTCCTGCTTGGTAAGTTTCGCCCCTGCGATATTGATTGTTTCAAACCAAGAAAGTTTTTCGCTGTCGCTTCCCTCGCAAAGGTAAACCATAAGCTTATAATTTAAAATTTGCTCTCTTTTATCAGCGGGCAAATTGTGAATATACTTCATATCAAAAGCAAAATCCCCGTTAAGATATTGGCACAGCGATATGGTGCGCTGCTGCCCGTCAATAACTTCAAAACAGCCGTCTTCCCGCACCGCCCAATACATTACGTTTAAGGGAAAGCCTTTCATAACGGTGTCTATCACGGCGTCGCGCTGTTTGGTTTTATAAATAAATTCCCTCTGATAAGGCGGCCTTATATCCAACTTGCCGCCATATCCGGTTACCCCGCCTTCGGAATTATCCTGATAGCCCTCTGCAAGTTCCCTTATGCTGATTTCTTTAAGTTCTATTTTCATTATTTTTCCCCTTTGCGTTTGATAAGTATACGTCTGTATAATTGCTTTCCGTTTATGATATTTATATCATCGGCTTCTTGCTTGCCGTCGTGATAACGGCTATCGCCTAAAATTTCAAACTGTTCAGGATTATATTTATCCAAAAAAGTTATGGGAACGCCCATAATGCCGTAATAATCGCAGGGGATATTGCTTGTTTTATCTACATTTATTGCGTCGTAATTATCGTACTTAGGATAATCCTGCGGATTATAATTTTTATATAAGATAAGTTCCTCATGCCTTTTGGAAATATCAAAATTGGTAAACCAGCAAGCCATTATATGCTTTAACTTTTTGCCGTCTATAAACTTTTCGTATTTTTCCTCTTTTTCCGGAAGAATAAGCCACATATCTTTATTTATATTTCTGTAACCGAGCCAAATTTTATTTTCTTTTATCAAATGGAAAATTTCTTTATAAGTTATCGCATTTTTGTTGCCTATAATGATAAATTTCTTATTATATTCCATAAGCTGGGCGACATATTCCCTAAATAAGGAAAAAGGCGGATTGGTTACCACTATATCCGCTTGTTTTAAAAGTTCTATACATTCTTTGGAACGGAAATCCCCGTCGCCTTTAAGGTATTTTATGCCGATTTCTTCGGCCTCTGGCACATTGCCGCCTTTTTTACTGCCCGAATATTCCAAATATATGGCTTGGTCACAGTCGTATTGACTGAATAAATCCCTGTTTTGGTTTTTATAGCAGGTTGTTATAAGCTTTTTTAGCCCCAAATGCTCAAAATTGTAGGAAAAATAATGAAAGAAATTGCTTATCCTGGGGTCATCACAGTTGCATAGAACCGTTTTCCCTTTAAAGTATTTTTTATAATGACGCATTTCTTCTTCTATATCGGCAAGCTGGGTATAAAATTCGTCATTTTTATTTTTGCGGGCTTTCCTTAATCTTTCATTTGCCATTATTCCCCCTTTGGATTATGAA
>NZ_CALGEO010000009.1:0-1060 GCF_937881865.1 Candidatus Proelusimicrobium excrementi | reverse complement strand
AAAAGGTTTGGTTCCTGCCGCCGCTTCATATAAAAGGCGCGGTTAAAATAGGTTCGCTTGAAGCGCCGTTTATTAATGCCGAAGCCGTTGATTTTAAAGCGGATATACGCAACTTCAAGCCCGATATAGCCAATATAGACGGCGGATTATCGCTTGTAACTTCCGCCGGGGTTATCAAAGATTTGTATCACCTGACCAACGCCAACGCGGTAACAAAAGTATTGTTCGTTTCTTTGGGCGTGGTAAGCAAATTGATAAACAGTTTGGACGTACTTTCATTGTTAAATTCTCTTTCGGCGGCCGTGCTGCCAAGCGACAAGCAAAAAGAAGCTCTTGAAGCCAGCCCGGATAAAATAGAAGGCGTGCTTGAGTACGACAGCTTTAAAATCAATTTGACTTTTGCCAACGGCTTGACCGATATCAAAAACGGTAATTTTATATCTTCTCTGCTTTCTTTCAACTTGGCCGGACAGATAAATTTTAACAACCGTAAAATTAATATGACGGTTGACGCCGCGCCCGGCAAACACGAAAGCGGCGGCATAATGCCGCTTAGGTTGAACGTCAACGGTACGGTGGATGAACCGCAAGGCAATATGAGTATGCTTTCCAGCGCGGCGAATCTTGTCAGCCAAACTATTTTTAATAATGCCGGCAGCCGTTTGGTTAAGAAAAGCGTCGGCGGCATACTGGGAATATTCGGGATAGGCTCCCAAAGCAAAAAAGCTAAGAAGGCCAAGGCTGACGCCCAGGCCGAGGCTGATGCTTTTGTGCCGATAGAGCTGCCTGAGAAATTGGGCGAGGAGTAGTTTTACTCGGTCTATCTTACGTGTCCTCGGCTAGCAAGCTTTCGTAGTTAGCTTGATTTCTTTTGACTCGTGTTAAGTCGCGCTCTCACGGCTGGCAATTTTCTATTTTTGAGTATATTTTGATTTTTTACTCGGTCTATCTTTATCGCTCATTGCTAGCACTTTGCCGCTTTTGGTCGGCTTTAAATTTTTTCCTCAGTCGGGTACTGCGCCGCCTTTGGCGGCATAGCCGCAAGTATACCGCGTTCGTA
>NZ_CALGEO010000008.1:0-56898 GCF_937881865.1 Candidatus Proelusimicrobium excrementi | reverse complement strand
CAGCTCTCAGCATGTATAATACAACCTATCCTCAAATCAATGCGGCCTGCGATGTTGTCCTCAGTGGGAGAAAGGATTACTTCCAGGGAAAAGCTTTGGACAATAAGCTAAAAGAAGCTGCAGCAACGCATTCTACGTATGGCGTTGAAGCAATCAAAAGAATTTTGCTAGAAAGCGGATTGGTAGGCAAAATTACAGAAATCTCCTATATGTATGTCAAGGATGACGAAAATAGTAGGAACAGAAAACCAACAAAAGACAATAGTATTCGAGTTATTACAGCCAGGTTTGAGTATCAAGTTAAGGGTAGGCCGACAATGAATAAAACAGACTATTATGTATTGCATCCGATGTGTTACGAACACTATGTTTGCCTTGTTGGCAATCATACTTTGGTATATCCCGATCAGTTTGAGGATGATGCAGAAATAATGAAATCTGTTCGTCTAAAAGACGGTCTTGGCATTGTGTAGTTACCTATATTTTAGAAGCACCTGGGTTGCACGGAAAACATGCTTTCTGTGCAACCCAAATTCTTACGTAGTACAGAATATATGCTATTATTTGCAACAACCACTGTTCTGTGTTATCATACAGGCATAGTGAAAACTTGTGCTGCGATTAAGAGGAGAGATAAAATGAAAAAAGTGTTATCATTAATACTGTGTTTGATTCTGATTGCTGCGGCTGTATCTTGCGCCAAAGAAGAGGAGAAGAACTCTTTTGATTCTTCCGAAATATCTTTTGAAATAAAAATTGGTAGTGAAGTAAAACAAATATTTACAGATATTAACTCAAATGAAGAGTACAAATCTATAATATATACATCAAATATGATAAACGACCAAACGGGGTATTATCTAAGAGAATTTGATACAAGATACTTTTTAAA
This sequence comes from Candidatus Proelusimicrobium excrementi, assembly GCF_937881865.1. Classification (NCBI taxonomy): domain Bacteria; kingdom Pseudomonadati; phylum Elusimicrobiota; class Elusimicrobia; order Elusimicrobiales; family Elusimicrobiaceae; genus Candidatus Proelusimicrobium; species Candidatus Proelusimicrobium excrementi. Next base: position 56,006 of record NZ_CALGEO010000008.1, on the reverse strand, counting down.
TTCTAAAGAGGATTATAGGTTCTTTAAGTTTATAGAAATATATGTAAGAAAGAGAATTTTTGATGTAAAAGTATTTAATCAAAATATGAAAGAGATGTCAAATGTTCACGTTGAAAAGAAAAAAGATCCAGAATATACAAAACTTTTAAATGGTTCATACTGGAAACTACAAGACTTTGACTTCACAATACTTGTAGAACAAGTATTATACGATGTTAAGGAAGGAAAAGTACCTTCTAAAGAATATATAAAACTATTTGCTGTATATAAACACCTAGTAGAAATTGGTGTAATACGCACAGATATGGAAGACGTACATACAAGATTTTTAGTGGGTTACAAAGCATCTCTTACAAACGAAGCAAAGAAGAATCCTAACGTAGTAGAAAAGAATGAAGATTTTGATACAACTGATTCTATAATTAAAGAATTTGCAAGTGAATGTAATAGACTTAAAGTTGCTATTTTCGATAGTTGCATAAGAGAAAAAGTTAGTGAACTATTTAAAAATATGGCAGACAATATAGATGAGTTCTACAAGCAAATTTTGGGTGAATTTGCAAACATTCCAATATTTGAAAAATATGACATGGATGTGCTTTATTCCAAACTTGAAAATCTTCAAAATAGCGACTTATATAACTTGATTAGTTTGCTATCTACAAGATATGACAATAACAAAGAATTGTTGAATTTAGATAGTTCAAATCTAAAACGTCTAGCCGCTGTTATTGAGGAAAAGACTCAAAACGAAGATATGACAATTAAGAAAGCACTCCTAGGCAACTTAAGAACGGCTATAATTAAATTGACATAATACAAGAGATTTACTTTAAATAAAGAAAACTACACTCCAAACTAACTTTATGTATAATCTTAAAACATTAAGATAATAATATACGTAAAAGCTAGTTTGGAGGTTTTTATTTTGAAAGCAACAGGTATGATAAGAAAAATAGATGATTTGGGAAGAGTAGTTATTCCTAAAGAAATACGTAAAACTTTAAGAATACGTGAAGGAGATCCCATGGAAATCTATGTTGAAAAAAATGGTGAAATTATACTTAAAAGATTTGCACCACTTGGAGACATAGTAGATGAGGTTATATGCCTTGCAGATGTTCTTGCTAAAAATACAGGGTTTTCAGTATATATTACGGATACGCAAACAGTAATTGCTGTAAACTCTAAATCTAAAAAAGGAAACTTAGATAGACAAATAACAGAAGAGCTATTAAATATACTAGAAGAAAGAGCATTATATATAAATAAAGGTGACAATGAAGTTAAAATTACAGAAAAAGATGGACCTAATTCATATTTATCTCAAGTAATTTCCCCAATAATTTCGGATGGAGATATAATAGGATCAATAATATTTTTCTCAGAAGGAACAAGAAAGAATCCAACGGATACAGAACTTAAAATGCTACAAGTAGCAACAGATTTTTTAAGTAATCAAATGTAGAGAATAAGTCGCTAGCGCAAGTTGGCGGCTTTAGTATATAAGCATATTTTTGGGCGAACGTCTACCATCTGCAAAATAGAGTATTTCTACTATATTGTCCACTATTTCGTATACGACCAGAAATCTTCTATCTATTACGTATTTTCTTAAATGGGTATTCTTATCATTTAGATAAAATTCAGGAAATGAATAAAGGTATATGATAACAAATTTTTATAAAGCATAATGTCAAAGGAACTAGATATTTTTACTGTATATTTATTTTCCAAACAGCATTCTCCTAGTTCTTTCCATAGAAGTTTTTATATCCGAATATCTACCACATCTAAAATCTTCTCTACTTGCTTCAATTCCTTTTAACATTTCGTCGTAGTCTATATTAGCCATAAAATCATCATCTTCAGCCACATATAAATCATTATCTTTAGTAGTTATTGTATTATCAAATGTCATAATTAAATCCTCCTTTTTCTAGTTCTTTCCAAACAAGTATCAATGTCCATATATCTGTCACGTTTAATATCTTCAAGACTTCTATTTATGCCTGAAGTAATTTCGTCAATATCTAAATTAGAAATTAGTGAGTCAATTTCGCCTACGCATAAATCGTTATCTTTTGTTTGTTCATAATTAATGTTCATAATACACCACCAAAGTTGCAAACTATTCTAATAGTGTTTACTTGAGTACATTATACACAAAGAATGACACAATGTAAATAACTTCTACAAAATTAGATGAAAAGTAACATAAATAGACAAAAATATAGAAAGGAAAAGAGCGAACGTTTGGTTCGCCCTATTTACTTAGCATATTCAGCATATTTTTTTAGTTTGTTGTAAACTTTCTCAGCTATGGTATCTTTTTCAAATCCGGTGTCTTCTTTGTATGTGCCATATTTTACTCCAGTTAAAATTTCAATACCTTCGTCTATAGTTGAGACAGGGTAAATATGGAACATTCCCTTGTCTACAGCTTCTATAATCTCATGTTTTAACATAAGATTTTTAACATTTTGGTAAGGGATTATTACACCTTGTTCTCCGGTTAAGCCCTGCATTTTGCATACTTCGAAGAAACCTTCAATCTTATCTGTAACTCCACCTATAGGTTGTATTTCGCCTTTTTGGTTGACTGATCCCGTTACAGCAATTCCTTGCTTAATAGGAACACCGGAAAGGGAAGAAAGTATTGCATATAATTCTGTAGAAGAAGCAGAATCACCATCAACACCATTATATAATTGTTCAAAACAAATACTTGCATTAAAACATAATGGGAATTCTTGAGCAAATTTTTCACCAATGTATGCAGATAAGATAAATACACCTTTTGAGTGAGTAGTGCCACTCATTGAAACCTCACGCTCAATATTTACAATTCCTTTTCCGCCCATATAAGTATTAGCAGTAATTCTTACAGGTTTACCAAAAGAAGAGTCTCCTGTATTAAGGATTGTTAGACCGTTTATTCTACCAATATCACTGCCAGAAGTAGATATCATAACAGAGCCTTGTTCAATCATTTTCATTATGCCATCGTTGTATTTTCCGTATCTTTTCTTTTTATCTTCTGCAGCGGTTACAACGTCAATAGCATCTACAGATTTTTTTTCGCTAACTTTTGCAATATGAGAAGCTTCTATAATTATATCTGTAATGTCAGTTTGCATAGCAGTAAGCTTTGTTTTATCTCCAGCACATCTAGAGCTATATTCAATAATTGCTTTAACAGCATCACTTTTAAACGGTAGTAGTTTTTCTTTTTTAGTTACATAAGCCACATATTCAATAGTTCTTCTTACAGTATCTGTATCTTTATCTATTGAGTCATCAAAGTCTGCTTTCATTTTAAATAATTTTTTAAAGTCTGAGTCTAAATTAGATAGTTGTTGGTAGATTGCTTCACTGCCGAACAATACTACTTGACAATCTATAGGTACAGACTCTGGTTTTATACCAATCATTGTAACAGGAGTAGTCATATCTCTAGAACTATCTATGGTAAGTTCAGAATTACGAATAACTCTCTTAAAAGCTTCCCAAATAGTCATGTTAGTAATAAGGTCACGAGCATTAACTAAAAGATAACCACCATTTGCCTTGTAGAAGACACCAGCCTTAAGCATTGTATGGTCTGTCTTGATACTTCCCATATAATTTTCATATTCTAATTTTCCAAACAAATCATAGTATGTTGGGTTAGAGCACACTACAACAGGTGCATGGTCTAAGTTTTCATTATTTACAATTAGATTTACTCTATATTTTTCCCAAGGTTTAGCATGTGCTCTCATTTGGGGAGGTATATTTTGTATGTTGTCTGGCATATCTTTAAATTTATCTGCATTTTTTACAACGTCCTCTTGAACAGAGTACAAGAAGTTTTGTATTTTAAGGTCGCCTTTATATCTAATTTTAAGCTCATTTATATTCTTAGATACGACATACGTTACCATGTTAGATTGCCAGTTTTGTACTTTAATAGCACATTCTTTCTCTAAGCCTTCCAATTTTTGCATTATTTCATGAGTTTCTTGTTGTATCTTTGGGGATTTAGCTTTAAATTCCGCTTTTATATTTTCGTCTAAGGCATTAAATTCCTTTTCATTTAAAACTTTGCCGTTATGAATAGGAGAGAAGTATATACCATCAGTTGCAGTTCTAATTTTAAAACCTTGAGCAGTTGTATGCTTATCAAAAGCATGCATTATTTCATTCTTTTTAGCTTCATATTGTTTAGTAATTATGGTTCTTTCTTTTTCATAATTTTCAGATTGAAAAATTTTCTGTAGGTCTTTGCGAACAGCAGATATAAAACGGTTCATATCTTCTTTGAAAGTTCTACCAAGACCAGCCTTTAAAAATATTGCAATTGGTTCGTTTGGATTTTCGAAATTATGAATATAACATACATCGTCTGGGACGGGCTTTGTTTTAGCTAAACGATTTACGATGGATAAAACATAAGGCATTTTACCCATACCAACTTGTCCACATACGTAAAGATTAAATCCTTTTTGAGGCATTTCTAGAGCCGTTTCAACAGTTTGTAAGGCGCGACGCTGTCCAATAATTCCGTTGTAACCAGAAATATCATCAGTAGTCTTAAAATTAAACTGTGAAGCGTTTAATTTAAAAGTTAAATCTGTAGATTTCAATTCTTTTATTTTTCTCATAAGTACTCCTAATTAATATATATAATTTGCTTCATTTGTTACTACATTTTCTCTAATTATTTATACATCAAATAGAAGATAATTTCAAGGAATTTTATATAAAAGATAAATTTAAATATTTTAAAAACATGTTTGTAACACAATGGTTAGAAAATAGTAATAAATTTGACACAGTACAAATCTGGTGATATAATTCTTTGCGTAAAAATAATTTATTCTATTTTAATAAAGAGAAGGAGTGTAGCTAATGTTTCATGAAACATTTAAAAAATATCTTGAAGTTCAAAAAGTGAAAGATATTAAAACAATTAAACGGGTAGAAAGAAGGCTTAAAGCATACACAAGGGAAGACGAAAAGTTTTGCAAAAGAGTATCTGGTATACATGCGGCTTTAAGTTCTTATGCAGTTGTTTTTTCAAATGTATTAAAAGCATATTTGGATAATCACTTGGTAGAGGCTGTTTTTGCAAAACCGTTTAGCCAGGCAGTTGTAATAAGCGTTTTAAAAGATGAAGAGTTCATTGCCTTTCTTATCCAGTCAAAGCTTATACGAAGAGTCATAAAATTAAATTATGATACAAAAGGTGAAATTAAATTAAGGCTGTATAGTGCAATTTTATGCTTTGATGATTACAAAAAACATAAATGGTGTGAGTAAAATCACACCATTTTGCTTGAAGAATTCAAGTATATAAAAGCATCTTCGCAAGTATCTGTATAATAATTTTTGCGAGTGCTAATTTTTTTAAATCCCATTTTTTCATAAAATTTTATTGCAGCAGTATTACTGCATCTTACTTCTAAAAATATATCTTGTACTTGGAGTACATTACATACATTAAACAACTCGTTTAATAGTAAAGTTGCAACATTTTGTCTTCTATATTCTTTTAAAACGGCAATAGATAATATATCAATGTGGTCAACCAAAAATTCGGCTGAAATATAACCTATTATATTATCGTCTATAGTAGCTACAAAATAATAATATGTATCTTTATTTACTGTAGAACTAAGTAAATTGTAAGATAAGATTCTATGATCTAATTTTTGTTCTATAATATCTATCTGTTGAATGTCATATAAGTTGGCTTTTCTAATTTGTACATTCATGTATTATTCACCTTCTTTAGTCCTTTCGGCTTCGCTTTTTCTGTAATACATGGCATCAAGAGTAAGATGATCATAGAGATTTGAGTTTAGATCTAAATTAAAAATATTTTTTTCTTTTTTATATTTCTATCTCTATCTTATCCGGTCGTAAAATGATTCCATAACTTTTTATTAATTAATGTAGGTCGGGCTTTGCCCGACAGGGAAAACACCTTTTTAACGTCAGGCGTAGCCTGACCTACATTGCCGTGTTTTTGTTGTTTGGGCGATTTGCAAGGTTGCTAAAATTTGGAAATTTTTGTTTTATTTTGCGGGTTTTGTCCGAACAAAAAAATATAAGCGTAACAATATAGCAGTTGCTATTTTTTTGTGAGTTGCCCGCAAAAAACATGACAAACGCCGTTCCTAAATGTACGTCGGATTCTTCCGTAAATTGTTATGTAATGTCCAATTCTTTAGGATATGAAAGCGTTTCAGCAAATTGTACTTCGTCGCAGCTGTCGCCTTCTAACAACTCCGGCGGGGGCACTTCCATATTGACTATGAGGTATAATCACGGTCTGCCAAGCGGAACTATAAACTGCTATTTTGAAGGTTTGATGTACAGAACCTGCATAGATTAAGGCCTAAAACGGCCTCTTAACTAACCGCTCCCCCGGCTTTAATCAACCGGGGGAGTTATATATTGATTTATTTGACTTTTGAGTAAACAAACTCTGCGTCGTCCAGCGTCAGCACCATGCGCTCTGGCGTAAGTTCTTTTATTTTAAACGTAAGCTTAAAATCGGAACTGCTGCCGTTGCCTTCGCTTAAGCCGGTTAACGTAAGAGTATCGCCCTCTTTAGTCCATCTTTTATAGGTAAGCGTAGCCATATTTATGGTTGTAACGCTGCCGTCTTCATTCAGTATCATGCCGTCCGTATTGCCGGGCTGGCCCTCAACGGGTTTGCTCCATTCGCCGGTTACCGGCAGATTTAAGTCCTGAGCTTTGTTTTCGGTTTGCTGGGCGCAGCCCAATACAAAAACAAAAGCGGCGATAGTAAGAATATATTTCATTTGTTCTCCTTTAACGGTTTTCTTTATAATTTGCGGAATCGTCTTTTATATAGTGCAGAAGTTTGCCTTCTTTTTCAAGAGTCATAACTCCGTCTTTAATCTTTTTGATTTTATAATTTTCGGTAAAATCCGTAAATTGATTGTTTGAGGTGTCAACGCCGGTTAAAGTCAGGTTTTTGCCTTTGCGGGACCAAGTTTTATAAGCCTTATTTTGGCCGTTTATAGACGCCGCTTTGCCTTCGGGGCCAATATATATTCCCTGTTTTTCAATCGGCGGATTAGGCTTTCTTCCGTCAATCCAGGAGCCTTTTACATCGGGCGCGGAAGCGCATGCGCAAAGTAAAAGAGAAGTAAAAATAAGCATTGATAATTTTATTTGCATATAACCGCCTTATTTATTTTGTTCCGCCGGGTAGCCCACCGGGTGATTTAAGATGAGAAGCTGTTTATCGGTAAGCTTTAAATCTTTAATGATTTGCTCTCTGGGCATGGAGCCCTGCGGCACCGTCGCCAGCCCGAAAGCCGACGCAAACAATGATATGTTTTGCGAGACTATCCCCGTGTCGATATAGGCCCAATTATTGCCGGCCTCGGCCCTTGCCGTTAAATATAAAGTTACGGGCGCATCCCTTAGCAGGCAGTTTGCGTCGGAAACATACTCCAAAACGTTTTCCCGCGGGTTATAAAAATATGCGCCGCTTTTTAGGCAGGCGTAAACTTCAACTTCCTGCCTGTTCATGGCAGAAGGGGCTGTGCGTTTGCCGTCGGGACGGTTGACGCCGTTGGCCGCCCAAAGCAAGTTGGACAGCGTTTGTAAATCCAATTCTTTTTGGGAGAACGCCCTAGTGGATTTTCTCTCAGATAAAGCTTGCATTATTTTTGCCCCTTTATTTTTCTGAGGGGTTTTCAGCTGAATGTTTTTTGACTCTTGCGCGCAGAGCATTGCGGCGGCGAAAATCAGTATCGGCGTTAGAAAGAGTTTCCTCATATTAAGCTCCTTTTATTTTGTTATACTTTTCCTATAATGTATCAAATTATTTAAAGGATTATTATGAGGAAATTATTTATAGTTTTTTTGTTTTTCATTCTTTGCATTCTGCCGGCTTCGCTTCGCGCCGAAAGCAGCCTGTTTGATAACGCTTCTTACTCTTACGGTATAACCTCCGGGAGCGCAATGGTGGATTTGGGATTTGGCGGAGAATACTTAAATTCCGGCGCGTCAGACGCAAATTTAAAAACGGGAGCTTTTTTGATGAATCTGCGCGTCCTTTACGCCGCAACTAAATATTTTCATATCGGGCTTGAGGGGATTTTCGGCTACGGCGGCATGAGCGGCGGCGCGCTTTCTTACGGGAGGGAATACGAAAGTTCGAATTTTTACATAAAAAAAGACGAAAATTATTATAAAACTTTCGCCGTTTTGCTATCCTCTCGCGTCAATGTGAATCCAGATTATTCCGACAGATTTTATATTCCTTTCGCTTTCGGTTATATGCAGAAAGACCAAACCACGGAATATACCGCCTATTCTTATGTGCTTCCCGGCTGGGAGCATGAATTTAAAGAAGAAAAAATGCTGGGCCAAGGCATATACGCTTACGGCGGTTTTGGTTTTGAGCATGATTTCAATACCGGCTTTTTGGGCGGCATTGAGGCCCGTTACGGAATTTTCAGATGCGGCGGGGATTGGGTCAGCAGTATTTCCGCTTTGGTAAAAATCGGTTTTAAATCTTAAGTTTTTTATGTTTTTTAAATTTCTGCTGACTTCTTTTCTGCTTTGCATACTGCCGAACACGGATATAATTTTTATTATGACGCAACGCGTCGGCCGCGGCGTTAAGGCTGTTTCCATCGCTGCCTGCGGGTTATATTCGGGTTTGTTTTCCATACGGCGGCGTTTATTTACCGGCTTATAACCGGCAGGATATTTTTCGGCTGACAATTAGGAGAATTTTTTATGGAACAATTATATTCTTTGCCTTTATTGGCCCAGGTTCTTTCACTGGGCGGATTCTTTTTCGGAAGCGGTTTGCTGATGACTCGCGTACCGTTGCTGCCGTCTTTAATGCTCTCGTTTTTTGTTCTTTACGGCTTTTTAAATTCAAACGAAGGTACGCTTTCTTTCACTTTTTCACACCCGTGGATTATCGTTGCTTTGCACGGCGTATTGATATTGCCTTTTATAGGAATATGGGTTTTATTTTTTAGTGAGATGGCTTCGGCGAGCGGGCCGGATTCAATGGGGCTCGGTATCGCGGGAGTGTGGCTTATCGTTACTACCTGCACAGCCGTGGCTTTATTTCTCTTAATTTCTATATTCCCTGCTTTGTTTAAGTTGGGGAAAATGCTTTTTGCCCTTCATTGCGGAGGGGGGCTTACCGCGCTTTATATTTTATTGTTTGTACTTGGCGCGGCCTTGGGCGTTTTTACATTAAGCAATTTTGCAAGCTTTCCCGATAATTTATCCGTTGTTCTGGGGCAGTTTATATGGATTGCTTTAATAGGTTTTTTGATATGTTTTTGCAGTCTTGCCGGGATAGCTTCCGGCAATGCTTCGATTTGTTTCGCTTTAGCGTTTTTTGTCGTGTTTTTATCAGGCGGACTTGTCAAAGAAATTGCTGTGAAAGCATATAATTCTTATTTGCATTCCCCGAAACATCAACGTGTTTTCGATGCGGCATCAAGTGATAACGCGGAGTCTTTACGGCTTTTGTTGGGAAAAGGATCAAATGTTGATGTCAGGGACTGGATAGAAGGAACACCGTTAATGACAGCCGCTGAAAGCGGCAACTTGGAAAACGTAATTCTGTTAATTGAAGCCGGCGCGGACGTAAACTCCAGTAATAAATTCGGCAATACCGCTTTAAGCTTGGCCGCTATGAAAAATCATGAAGCTGTTGTGCGGAAGCTTGTTGGAGCCGGTGCAAAGATAAATACGAGTAACGATAACGGTTTATCCCCGTTGGTTGACTCCGTGAGAAACGGCTTCGGCGATATAGCTTTATTCCTTATTCAATCCGGCGCGGACGTAAATATCGCCAGCAGATATCCGTATCGCCCCGCTCTTACGGAAGCTGCGATAAACGGCGATGAAAAATTGACTGAAGCCTTGATTAAGGCCGGCGCGGACGTCAACAAAGAGGATTATCACGGCAAAACGGCTTTACAGTTTGCGCTTGGCTGGAAAGACAAAGTTAAAGCGGCCGAACTCATCTATTCCGCCGGCGGCAGACTTGGGAAGATATCTAATGATGACCAAGTTAGTCCTATGATGGATTATGCGTGTTCTATGGGTTTTACGGAGGTTGTATCTCAGCTTATTCAATACGGGGTAAAACCCAATGCTCATTTTGCGATTATGGCCGCTCAGGAAGGCAAAAGCGAGGTTTTAAAGCTTCTCATTTCCGCCGGGCTTGACGTCAATCAAAAAAACGATAAAGGCGATGATATTTTGCTTTCCGCGGTATTTTTCGGGGATTTGGACAGCGTAAAAGTATTGATTGAAAACGGTGCGGATATTACTTTTGAGAGAAAAACCGAAACGGGTTCATCGGGCCCGGCGTTGATTTTGGCGTCTTTGAGCGGGCATTTGCCGGTGGTGCGATATTTGGCGGAATCCGGGGCCGATTTGGACATTCAAAACAGCTTCGGCGAAACAGCCCTCATGCTTGCCGCGGCAAAAGGCCATTATGATGTTGTGGATTTTTTGATTCAGGCGGGTGCGGATATTAACAAACAAAAAAATGTTGGCACGACGGCGGTTAAATTTGCGGCGGGGAGCGGCAATACGGAGATACTTGAAGCCTTAATTAAAGCCGGCGCGGACATAAATATCGGCGATGAAGACAACGATACGCCTTTGAGCGACGCGGTTTTCATCGGGCATTTGAAAGCGGCGGAAGTTCTTATAAAAGCAGGCGCGAATGTAAACTCTAAAAATAAAGAAGGCAAAACGCCTTTGGACTTCGCCAAAGAAAAGGGGTATAAGGAAATTGAGTCCCTGCTAAAATCCGCCGGCGCAAAATAACCCTTTTTAATTTCCGCTTTAATTTCCGCAAACAAAAAAGCCTTTCTTAAAAGAAAGGCTTTTAAATATTACCGACATAGAAGCGAAATGAGGCCTCTTTGGGATTCGTTTATAGAGCGTGCTAAAGAGATACGGATACTTCGACAGCTACCGGCAAGGTCATAAGGTGTAGCTGGCCTTTTACATAGTCACCCGATAAAACAGAGGCGGTCAAAGGCAATAATAAAGTTTTTAGTTTCATTACAATTTTTATTTTATAAGATACTCCCTCACATGGCAACCTAAAAGGGCAAGAAAAAAGCTAACGCTAAGCAGAAGCCAGAAGGTCCAAAAAATTCTTATTATAATTGTGAAGAAAGTATATGGGGCAAGACACCACGAAAAGATGATAACAAACAAAAAAGCCAACCCATGTATGATCATGGCTGCGTTCACATAGAGGTCACGCCCTTCTCTAGGAATCCCTTCTCCTGCATACGCGATGCCGAAAGTCGTGATACAAATAGCTATGAAATACCACCCGCCCCATATCAAAATAATTTTCCATAAAGAAAGCCCTTTCCACCCCCACGCGACGGCTTTATAGCCAAGGTATGCGGTTAGTGCAGCCGGAAAAATATTTAATAAAGCGGATAGTACAGTTTTCATTGCAAAAATCCTTTAAAATGAAACTCCTCGGACTTATGTCCAGGATTTATTTAAAACATATAACGCTAGCGTTGTACACGGCCGGATCCATCTCCTTGGGCCAATTTCAGTACTTCTTCCACGGTAACCAAGTTGTAGTCTCCCTCAATACTGTGTTTTAAGCAACTTGCGGCTACGGCAAATTCAATAGCCTCTTGAGCCGGAAAATCTTGCAAGCAGGCATAAATCAAACCCCCGCCAAAAGAATCTCCTCCTCCCACTCGATCGACGATATGCACATTATATTGTTTGCTAAAATAAAAATCTTTTCCATCATAAAGCATGGCTGCCCATTTATTATCATTGGCAGAGATGGAAGTGCGTAAAGTAATGGCCACTTTTTTAAACCCAAAACGTTGGGCCAATTTTTGGGCCACTTCTTTATAGCCTTCATGATTTACATGGCCACTAGTGACATCTGTTCCGGAGGCATGAATACCAAAAACATCTGCGGCATCTTCCTCGTTAGCGATACAAACATCTACATATTTACAAAGTTGTTCCATCACTTGGCATGCTTTTTCTTTACTCCAAAGTTTCTTGCGGTAGTTTAAATCACAACTAACCGTAATTCCACGAGCCTTGGCTACTTTAACAGCTTGTAATGTGATTGCGGCGATGTTATCCCCCAAGGCAGGTGTAATACCGGTAAAATGGAACCAATCCGCCCCATCAAAAATTTTATCCCAATCAAAATCTTTTTCTTCTGCTGTAGCAATGGCCGAACCGGCACGATCGTAGACTACTTTGGAAGGACGTTGGCTAGCCCCTTTTTCCAAGTAATAAATCCCTACGCGCTCGCCCCCACGCGTGATGAAAGAGGTATCGACCCCATATCGACGCAGGGAATTTACACCTGCTTGACCAATTTCGTGTTTTGGCATTTTGCTGACAAAGGCCGCCTCTAAACCGTAATTAGCCAAAGATATCGCTACATTAGCTTCTCCGCCCCCATAAGTAGCTTCGTATGCGTCGGTTTGAATAAAACGCATATAACCTTGCGGGGCTAAGCGCAACATTAATTCTCCAAAAGTAATCACTCGTTTAGACATTTAACTTTCTCCGCTATTTTTGCAAAAGATGAAGAGCAAAACCGCCAACTTCTTCCTTTAAATAAACTACTCTTAAAGATCCATCAGGGTTGTAACCTGAGCTTTCCCAATTGATCTGAATACCTGCTTTTTCTAAGCGATAAGCTGCTCTTTGTGGGAAATTAGTGGCAATGGCAATATGCCCTTTTTGCCCATAAAAAGGTTTTTTCATGATTTCTATAAAATCCGCTGCGAAGTAGGCTCCGCCTCTATCTTCTTTAGTAAAACCGAAAAGATTTTCGAATTGAGAAGCTACCGCGGAGGATTCTTTTTCATCGGTACAGTTGATTCCAATGTGGCGCAACTCAAAGCCCAACATGGTAGCGACGGCTTCTTTCGTTAAACGGGTAATTTCGGCAAAGTTACCGTTATTGATAAGTTCTTTTGTTACCATCCAGCTTCCACCGCAAGCAATTACTTTTTTGAAACCCAAATAACTATTGATGTTTTTGGCATTGATTCCGCCTGTCGGCATAAAACGAAGTTGAGTATAAGGGGCGGACATGGCTTTAATCATAGGAAGTCCTCCTGCTGCTTCAGCCGGAAAGAACTTTACCGTAGAAAGCCCCAAGGAAAGCGCTTTTTCCACTTCGCTGGGAGTAGCCACCCCCGCAATAATAGGAACTCCGATTTTTTGGCAATGCTTTACAACATTTTCATTTAGTCCGGGGCTGACGAGGAATTTGGCTCCGGCTTTAACAGCTTTATCTGCCTGATCCGGCGTTAAGATTGTGCCGGCACCAACTAGCATTTCAGGATAAGCTTGGCTTATTAACCGAATGGATTCCTCGGCGGCTTGGGTACGAAAAGTAATTTCTGCACAAGGGAGTCCTCCCTCAATCAAAGCTTTAGCTAAAGGAACGGCTTTTTGGGCATCGTCTAATGCGATGACCGGTACAATACCAATTTGAGAAATTTCATTTAAAATGTTCATAGTCTTTCCATAAAAGAGGATTTTCTCCTTATTGTATATTCTATTAATCATCTTGTCAAAAACCTATTCGTTGCTTTTTGACGGGTAAAATGCTAGAAAGAAAGGGTAATCTCTTTAATTTAAAGAAGGAATTTTATGAAATCAATTTGCGAAACTATTTCTGTATGTTATGGGAAATTTCCTGAAAAAATTATTCAAATGGGCGAAGGAAATTTCCTTCGTGCATTTGCTGATTGGATGGCTGATTTGTCCAACGAACAAGGTGATTTACAGGGAAGTATTTTGTTATGCCAACCGATTTCTTTTAATGAACAAATGCGTGATCGTTTTGCCGAACAGAACGGAGCTTATACCTTGATTATGCGTGGCATAGATGAAGAGGGAAAACCAACCGAAAAAGTACGACAGATCACCTCTGTTTCCCGTTGTATCAATGTCTATAAGGATTTCCAAAAATTTTTGGAAGCAGCTCGTAATCCGGAGTTGAAAGTTTGCATCTCTAATACTACCGAAGCGGGTATTGCTTATAAAGAAGGAGATCAACTTACCGATGTCCCGCCTACTTCTTTCCCTGCTAAAATGACAGTGTTTTTATACGAAAGATACAAGGCTTTTAAGGGGGCAACGGATAAAGGCCTTTTGTTTTTACCGGTAGAATTGATTGACTATAATGGCACCGAATTGCGTAAAATCATTTTGCGTTATAGCCAAGAGTGGAAGTTGCCCACAGAGTTTATTGATTGGGTGGGAAAATACAATTATTTTACCAATACTTTGGTGGACCGTATTGTAACCGGCTATCCAAAGGAAGAGGCCTCTGCTCTGCAAGAAAAATTGGGATATCAAGACAATTTAATGGTAACCAGCGAATTGTTTAATTTGTGGGTTATTGAAGGGAAAAAAGAGTGGGCGGAATACTTTCCTGTTCATAAAACTAAAGCCAATGTTATTTGGACTGATGATGTTCGCCCGTATAAAATGCGAAAAGTCCGTATCTTAAATGGCGGGCATACCGCTACGGTTTTAGCTGCTTATTTGGCAGGTCATAACATAGTGTTGGATTTTATGAATGATCCTGTTTTTGTGAAGTATTTAGATAAACTTTTGTTTGATGAAGTAATCCCTACCTTGGATTTGCCGGAACAGGAACTTAAGGATTTTGCTGTAGCCGTCAAAGCACGTTTTGCCAACCCTTATATCAAACATCGTTTGTTGGATATTTCTTTAAATTCTTGTTCCAAATATGCGGCTAGATGTCTTCCTTCTTTAACGGAATATTTCCAACGAAAAGGAACATTGCCCGAATTGTTATCTTTTTCTTTAGCTGCTTTTATCAAGTTTTATCAAGGAAAAATGAAAGACGGGAAATATATGGGGAACCGCTTTGATGGAACGGTTTATGAGATTCGTGATGATCAAGTTGTATTGGAGTTTTTTGCTCAAGCTTGGCAAGAAACCGATATGATGCGGTTGGCTCAAAGTGTATTGTCCAGCACGGCATTATGGTCTGTTCCTCCGGCCGACATAACAGGGCTCACGGAAAAAGTGGCTTTCTTCTTGGAACAAATGCAAATGCGTCCCATTAAAGATGTAGTAACAGATTTGGTGAAATAATATGAAACCGTCTTTAATTTTAATTTCTGACCGAGATAATGTAGCCGTTGCTACGAGAGACTTAAAAGATGGAGAAACCCTTTCTCTCCTCTCTGAGCAAATTACTATCAAGCAAGATATTCCTTTTGGGCACAAAGTAGCTGTTCGAGATATTGCAGCGGGAGAAAATATTATTAAATACGGTATGCCCATTGGGCATGCTACAACGAAAGTCTCCGTTGGGGATCATGTGCATACTCATAACCTTAAAACCAACCTCTCGGGCTTGTTGGAATATTCTTATCAAAAACAACCTAATCCGATACTGCCTGCCAATGATGATATGTCCTTTATGGGGTACAAACGCAAAGATGGTTCCGTAGGTGTTCGTAATGAAATTTGGATTATTCCTACCGTAGGTTGTGTTAATACGACGGCACAAATCTTGGCTAAACAGGCCGCTGAAGAATTGGCAGACAAAGTAGATGGTGTGTATGCTTTTACGCATGATAAAGGTTGTAGTCAGTTAGGAGATGATCAAGCTTATACGCAAAAGATATTAAAAGGCTTGATTCAACATCCAAACGCGGCTGGAGTCTTGGTGCTTAGTTTGGGTTGTGAAAATAATAACTTGGGTGTATTTCAACCTTTGTTGGGAAACTATGATTCCAATCGCGTTAAATTTTTAATTACGCAAAATGTACAAAACGAATACGAAGAAGCGATGAAGCTTTTGCGTCAGTTAGGCGAATATGCTTCCGGATTTAAGCGCGAGAAATGCCCTTTGTCTGCTTTAACCCTCGGATTTAAATGTGGAGGCTCTGATGCTTTTTCAGGCATTACGGCTAACCCGTTATGTGGCCGGGTTAATGATTTGCTTGTATCCCGTGGCGGAAGCACTATTTTAACGGAAGTGCCCGAGATGTTTGGTGCAGAGACATTGCTAATGAATCGCGCACACGACGAAGCTACTTTTCATAAAATCGTGAATATGATTAACGATTTCAAAAATTACTTCACGCGATACCAGCAAACAATTTATGAAAATCCATCTCCCGGAAATAAAAAGGGTGGGATTTCTTCATTAGAAGAAAAATCTTTAGGTTGTACCCAAAAAGGCGGGCAAAGTGAAGTGGTAGATGTTTTAGCTTTTGGGGAACGAGTGCAAAAGCATGGCCTTAATTTACTTACGGGCCCCGGCAACGATCAGGTGTCTACTACCAATCTAACAGCAGCCGGTGCTCAGATTATTTTGTTTACTACAGGGAGAGGAAATCCCTTTGGAGCCCCTGTGCCGACGGTTAAAATATCTTCTAATACCCCGCTTTATGAAAATAAAAAACACTGGATCGATTACAACGCCGGTGCCGTGTTAGAAGGGCTCTCTTTGGAGCAAGCCGGCGAAGAACTTTTCCATTTTATTTTGGACATAGCATCCGGCAAAGTTAAAACAAAAAATGAAATCTACGGATACAAAGAAATATCTATTTTTAAGGATGGAGTCGTTTTATAATTTGCCAAAAGGAGTAGGTATGAATAGAAAGTATTTGTCGTTTTTAGCAGTGAGTGCTTTTGTTTGGGCCTTGGTGGGATGCGGGGCAGAGCAAGGAGGAACACAGAAAACAAAAGTTTGGAATGTTGCCTCCATTCAAGTAGAAGGGCATCCTCAAAATGAAGCCGTTAAAAAAATGGGAGAGATTTTTGGGAAACTAACCAATGGCCGATATCGTTTTGAAGTCTTTCCAAATGAACTTTTAGGCCCCCAACGCGAGACTTTGGAACAAGTTCAATACGGTATTATTGAAATGGCGATTATGGGAAATCCTAATGTATCTAGTTTTGAGGACGGATTTTTGACATTTGAAATGCCGTTTTTATTTGATGACGAAGCACATCAAAGGCGTTTTTTTACCACATCTCCTCTTGTCGAAAAATTGTTTTCCAGAACAGAAAAATATAACTTCAAAATTGTTACATATTTCACTGCCGGAACGCGTAACATGTATGCCAAAAAGCCGATTCGAACCCTGGCGGATTTGAAAGGTATGAAAATCCGTACGGCAGAATCCGACACCTACGCCAAAATGATGAAGGCGTTGGGCGGTGCGGCAACACCTATGTCTTTTGGAGAAGTCTTTACCGCTATTCAATCCGGTGTAGTAGACGGAGCGGAAAATAATGAAGCGTCTTACAGTAGCACCAAACATTATGAAATCGCACCATATTATTCGTATACACGGCACTTAATCGTTCCCGATTATTTGATTATGAATAATAAACTTTACAGTAGTTTGTCGAACGAAGATAAAGCCGCTTTGCAGGAAGCGGCTCGCCAAGCGGCTGATTATGAAGTGGAACTTTGGCAGAAAGATGCACAAGAGAGGTTGGCACAAGTTAAAGAAGGCGGAGCCACTGTTGTGTATGATGTGGACCTAAAGGCATTGCAACAAGCTGTGGCTCCGTTGCATGCCGAGTTAACCCAAAATCCGGAAATTAAAGAAGTATACGATGCCGTAAAAGTTACCTCGGAGTTGAAATAATGATGACCCAATTAAGAAAAACTTTAAACAAAATAACAGCTTTTTTATCTTGCTTAATTATGGGAGTGATGACTATATTAGTCACTTGGCAAGTAATTACACGTTTTGTGCTTAATTCTCCCAGTACTATTACAGAAGCATTAGCCAAGTACTTGTTTTTATGGTTGGTAATGATAGCTTCTGCTTATGTGATTGGTAAGCGAGATCATATGAATTTGCAACTTGTATTACATAAACTGAACCCAATAAACCAAATTCGTTTCGGTATAGCGAGTGAAGTAATTATTTTTCTATTTGTGCTCTGCGTGTTGGTTTATGGGGGGGGGTATATTGCTGTTAATGCCATGAGCCAAATGGATTCGGCTTTACCGGTGCCGGTAGGGGTGGTGTATCTGGCTTTGCCAGCGGGGGGAATACTGGCAGCGATATATTGCTTGTGTAATTTAACGGATTTTATCAAACTCTACAAACAAGAAAAAGAGGAGGGGGTACATCATGATTAGTGCGGCTTTAACTTGCGGGCTGATTATGCTCGTGTCTATTCTGTTTTTACTTCTTATCGGAGTGCCGATTAGTATTAGTTTGGGGTGTGGCGCTGCACTGGCAATGCTGGTAGTACTCCCTGCCGATAAAGCTTTGTTGATGGCTGCTCAAAAAACTTTTACGGGAATAAATTCTTTTACTCTTTTGGCTATTCCGTTTTTCATTTTGGCCGGCATTATTATGAATAACGGAGGAATTGCCAGACGGCTTGTAAACTTGGCAAAAGCATTGGTAGGCCGATTGCCGGGGGCCTTGGCATTAACAGATGTCGTAGCTAATATGCTTTTTGGTTCCATCTCCGGTTCTGGTTCTGCTTCTTGTGCGGCCATCGGCGGGATTATTACCCCAATGGCCGAAGAAGAAGGTTACGAGAAAGATTATATTGCTGCTGTTAACGTTGTCTCTGCACCATCGGGCATTTTGATTCCTCCCAGCAATACATTGATTATTTTTTCTACCGTAGCAGGCGGGGTGTCCATTACCTCTTTGTTTTTGGGTGGCTATATCCCCGGTATTTTGTGGGGGTTGGGGGTTATGTTGTTAGCTTTCTTTATGGCAAAAAAACGCGGTTATAAAGGGTCTGCAAAAACTACTTGGGAAGAAACACTAAAGGTTACTTGGCAAGCCATTCCTAGTTTGTTATTAATTGTAATTGTTATTGGTGGTATTTTGTTGGGCATTTTTACGCCAACGGAAGCGTCTGCCATTGCGGTGTGTTATGCATTATTTTTGTCTTTTATCTATAAAACCATTAAATTAAGTGATTTGCCCCGCATTTTGTTGCAGGCGGCGGAGTTGACCTGTATTATTGTGTTCTTGATCGGCTTGTCTTCCATTATGTCTTGGATTTTGGCTTTTACCAAGATTCCTAGTTTGTTGGCTGCGGGGTTGTTGAGTTTGTCGGATAATCCGATAATTATTTTGCTGATTATGAATATCTTGTTACTTGTTATCGGTACTTTTATGGATCCGACACCGGCTATTTTGATATTTACCCCTATCTTTTTACCGATTGCGCTTAATTTTGGTATGGATCCGGTGCATTTTGGTATTATGATGACATTTAACCTTTGCATAGGATGTATTACTCCACCTGTTGGGGCCATTTTATTTACAGGGTGTAAAGTGTCAAATATCTCTATAGAAAAAATTATGTCCCCTTTGTTGCCGTTTTTTGGGGTGCTGTTTGTGATTTTATTATTGGTTACATTTATCCCGGCAGTTTCCTTGTGGATACCGCGCATGGCGGGCTTAATGTAAAGAAGCAGATGATTTTAAAATACCCTCTAGTTTATGTTAGAGGGTATTTTTTCTTATATTTATAATTCAAAGCCAAAGTATCTGACGGCATTGAAGTAGGAAATATCTGTAACCATTTCCCCTAGAGTTTCCATATCGGCCGGATATTCTCCATTTTCCACCCACGACCCGATCAGTTCACATAGAATACGGCGGAAGTATTCGTGACGGGTATAAGACAAGAAACTTCGGGAATCGGTCAACATGCCAATAAAATTGCCTAATAATCCCAAATTAGCCAAAGATGTCATTTGCTCAAGCATGCCGGTTTTATGGTCATTAAACCACCAAGCCGAACCCTGCTGAATTTTGCCAATGGCAGAATTGCTTTGAAAACACCCTAAAATGGTGCCGATAGCGGCGTTGTCATTGGGATTTAAACTGTAGATGATAGTTTTAGGCAATTGATCAGTACTATTCAATGCGTTTAAAAAATCTGCCATTTCTGAAGAAGGTGCATAATTGTTAATACAATCGTAGCCGGTGTCGGGACCTAATTGACGATACATCAGGCCGTTATTATCGCGTTTGCAACCGTAATGTAGTTGCATGGCCCAGCCTAAACGATGGTATTCTTGCCCGACAAAAATCATGAAGGCTGTTTTGAATTTTAATTCTTCTTCCCGATTGATATTTTCCCCCATTAATCGTTTGGTAAAAATATCCTCAATCTCTTGTTCCGAAGCCGGTTTGTACATGACGTATTCTAACGCATGATCAGAGGCCTTACAACCCATTTCGTTAAAAAAGTCCATGCGTACGCGCAGGGCCTGTTTTAAAGTGGAAAAGTTGTGAATATCTACAAGGGAAACTTGGGCTAATTTGGCTAAATAATCAGGGTAGTCCGGCTTTTCTAAATTCATGGCTTTGTCGGGGCGCCAGGCTGGTAATACTTGTACATCAAAAGTTTTATCTTCTTTTATTTGTTTATGCCATTGTAAAGAATCGGCCGGATCATCTGTTGTGCAAATAAGAGTAACTCCGGACTTCTGTATTAAATTGCGTACACGCATATCGTCTAGTTGCAGTTTAGCATTGCACAGATTCCATACTTCTTCGGCAGTTTTTGCGTTGAGTATTCCATGATAGCCAAAGTATCTCTGCAGTTCCAAGTGACTCCAGTGGTATAATGGGTTGCCGATAGCTTTTTCGAGTGTTTCGGCCCATTTTTGGAATTTTTCTCTATCGGTAGCATTGCCGGTAATATATTTTTCGTTCACCCCGTTAGAGCGCATTTGGCGCCACTTATAATGGTCGCCACCCAGCCATACTTGAGTGATATTTTCAAATTTTCTATTTTCGGCAATTTCTTTTGGATTAATGTGGCAATGATAATCTAAAATCGGGGTTTTAGCGGCAAAATCGTGATACAGTTTTTGTGCTGTTGGTGTAGATAATAAAAAGTTTTTGTCCATAAAATTTTTCATAAAAGTCACCTCTTACTCTCATTATAATAAAAAGTGCCGTTTGAAAGGAGGTTTCAAAGGGTGGTATTGTGACTGTTGAATTGCTTAAGGGGCGGATATGCCTTTTTTCAAGGGCATGCCCACGGAGTGTAAAAACTTCTATATTGGGAAATAAAAAACCACCTTTTCAGGTGGTTTTTATATTTTACCGAGAGAGGGACTCGAACCCTCACGCCCTTGCGGACAATGGTTTTTGAGACCATCCTGTCTACCAATTCCAGCATCCCGGCGAAATCTTAAATTGTTTGTTTCTTACAGCTTATACATTAATTCTAGCAAATTTAAGGCGCGTTTCCAAAATAAAATTAATATTTCGGCGGAAATTCGCCCGTTTTATTGTTTTTTAATTCTGCGGCATATTGACGATTGAGCCCCTTTCCTTTATGTTCCACGTCGGGTTTACAAAGTTTATCACGCCTTCGGCTATCGTCGAGCCCAAAATATTTATAAATCTTTCCTGTTTAAGCAGTTCTTCCTGATAAGGAATCATCATATACACGTTTTCTATCAATATTGAAGGCACTTGGGGGGAACTCCTTGTAACGGAAAAATCCGCCTGAATAATGCCTTCCGTCGGCAGGCCGACGTTCTTTATAAAACTGCTTTGCATGGCCTGGGCAAAAGGCAGGCTGTGCGGATAATAATAAAATACGGAAGAGCCTCTTTCCCTGGCGAAAGGATCTATAAAATCCGGCAGGGCGTTGTTGTGAACGCTGATAAAAAGGTGCGCGCCGTTTTGGTCTATCTTTTCGGTCCTTCTGCTTAGCGGCATATTTTCGTTCTCTTTTTTTGAAAGGAAAACTTCCGCCCCCAAACTTTCAAGGTGGCTTTTGGCCGAAAGGGCTATGTCGTAATTGGCTTCGTATTCCAAAAGCCCGCTCGGGCCGACGGCCCCGTCGTAAGGGATAGTCCTTTTGGGGGAATGGCCCGGGTCAAGCACCACTTTAAGGCCGTTTAAAGGTTTTTCTTCTGTAAAGTTAAATTTAGGCTGATGATAAAGTTCAAAAATCAGATTGTTGTCATCATACCTGTAAGTGTAGCCCCAAAGTTTGGCTCCGTTTTTATAATTGGCTTTGATTTTTTTGGCTCCGTCGGAAAGTATTTCATAGTCAAGGCCGCTTATAAGTTCGTCTTCGCTGTCGCTCATAATGGTATTTAGGGCTTGGGTATAATATAAAACTATATTGAAAGAATCATGCGTTTCTTCCACTTTAAAACTTACCTTTTCGGTGTTTTTAATGGTTAGAACGGTTTTGCCTTCCTGCGGGGAAGCGGAAATTTCCCAAGCGATGTTTTTCGGTTTTCTTAGTTCGGACGAGGGGTTTAGGAAGCGTCTTTCAATCCACCCGATGATTTTATCGTCCAGTTTTACCCGGTATAAATTATTTATTCTGCCGGTAATTTCCACATTGCCGAAGAGCTTTGTATCAAGTATGTGTCCGTTTGGCTGAGGGGCGGGCCTTAAGCGGGAATCTTCCCTTATTACTTTAGCCGTTTTTGAGGCTTTGCTTTCCGGCAGGATTTTAATGCGCCCCAGTGAAGAGGCTTTCGCTTTAAGTTTGCCGTTGTCGTCATACATATAATAAGTTACTTTTGACGCTTTGCCCGAAGGTTCGGCATTGTTGAAATTCACGGTTTTTTTGTAAATGCCCGGTTCCCGCTGGGAGGCTATCAAAAGCGCGTCTTTAAAATAGTCGCCCGCGCTCATTTTTACCACCATATCCGGCGTGCCCGCGACGGTAAAATCCAAAATGTCGGCGGAAGAAAGCTCAACGTCGCTGGCGGGGAACAGGCTTGAAGTGTCAAAGCCCGGTTTATCAAGATACTTCCTGTAGTCAAAACCTCTTACAAAAACGCTTCTTATGTACTTATGTGTTTTTTCCGTGTCGGTAAATTCTATTATAAAATCCATATTCCCGGGGGTTACCGGCAGATAAGTAAGCCAGGTTCCCGTGCGGTATATCGGCACATCCGCGCCGTTTATCGTCAAAAGCCCGCCGCCGGAGTGCACTTTGCCGAAGAGGAAAATCCCTTTCGCTCCTTGCGCTATTCTGGTGTTTTGGTGCGGGTATTCAACGGTAACGGGCAATATTTTATCCGGGTTTTTATCCTGTACGGTCAAATTCGGCGCCGTCGGGAGGCTCTGTTGGGCAAAAACTGCGGCGGCCGAAAACAATAAGTAAATTAAGATTGCCGTTTTTTTCATACTAATAAAATGATAACATAAAAATATGGTACAGCGCGATAAAATCGTCAAAGATATAAATGAGCTTTTAAACGTGGCCCTTACCCCCGAACATAACGGTTTGCAGGTGGAGGGCAAGACGGAAATTAAGAAGATAGTTTTCGGCGTGTCGGCTACTATGGAGCTGTTCAAAGCGGCCAAAGCCGCGGGCGCCGATATGGTTATGACGCACCACGGCCTTATCTGGAACACGGCGGAAAATATTACCGGCGTTTTCGGCCGGCGCGTTGCGTTTTTGATAAAGAACGACATCAATTTGGTTTCTTATCACCTGCCTTTGGACAGACACCCCGTTTTGGGCAATAATGCGGGCCTTGCCAAGCTGATGGGGCTTAAAAACATTAAGCCTTTCGGCGCATATCACGGCATAGACATCGGCTTTATGGGCGAAGTCAACCCCGCAAGGGATATGGAATCTTTTTGCGCGCTTTTAAACGGGGAATGCGTAATCTGCGGCAGAAATGAAATCCGCCGCGTCGCGGTGGTAAGCGGCGGCGCGCATGATATGCTGGGCCAGGCGATTAACGCCGGGGTTGATTTATTCGTAACCGGCAGCCGCGACGAATACGTGCTTGAGCAGTGCCGCGAGGCCGGCCTTAACTTTATAGCCATGGGGCATTACAATTCCGAGGTGTTCGGCATAAAAGCACTTATGGAATATATCAGGAAACATTATAAAGTTGAAACAGAATTTATTGATATACCCAATCCATTCTGAAGGAGGAATGAATTATGGACAAGTTGTTTAAAAACATAGAAGGGCTTAAGGATTATATTCTTGAACTGCAGACTAATATGACTCGCCTTCCGGCGGTATCACCGGAACAAGGCGGAAAGGGCGAATTCGCCAAAGCGCAGTATCTTGAAAGCGAACTTAAGAAACTTAAATTTGACGAGATTTTCCGCATAGACGCGCCCGACGCCAACGCCGAGGGAGGCATAAGGCCCAATATCATAGCCAAATATTACGGCAAAAACAAAGACGTTACCTTATGGCTTTTGGCCCACATGGACGTAGTGCCCGAGGGCGACAGAAACTTATGGAACACCGAGCCTTTTAAACTTACTTTGGACGCCGACGGCGACACCATATACGGCCGCGGCGTGGAAGATAATCAGCAAGCCGTTGCGGCGGCTTTGGGCACGGCGAAAGCCGTAATGGAAACGGGTGCGGAAATCCCGGTAAATCTCGGCATAATGCTTTTGGCCGACGAAGAAACCGGCAATAAATACGGTATGGACTATGTTCTTAAACAACGCCCGGATTTGTTCGGCAAGAACGACAGCTTTTTGGTGCAGGACTCCGGAGACCCGGCAGGATGCGAAGTCGAAATAGCGGAAAAGAACGTTTTTTGGATAAAATTTACCACCGAAGGCAAACAGTGCCACGGTTCTATGCCGGCCAGCGGCAATAACGCAATGTATGCGGGCGCGCAGCTGATTATCCGTTTAAAAGAAGGTCTTTACGCCAAATTTGATAAACGCGACGCTTTGTTTGCGCCGGATAACAGCACGTTTGAGCCTACCAAAAAAGACGCCAACGTGCCGAACGTAAACACCATTCCCGGTACGGACGTGTTCTATATGGACTGCCGTATGCTTCCTTCTTACGATCCTCAGCTTTTTAAAGATGAAGTCGCTTCCATAGTAAAAAGCGTTGAGAAAGATTTTAAGGTAAAAGTAACCTGGGAGATAATCCACAGCGCGGTTTCAAAAGCGACTTCGCCCGAAGCTCCGATAGTAAAACTTTATTGCGACGCCGTAAAAGAAGTAAATAAAGTGGAGCCCAAAGTTTTGGGCGTCGGCGGGGGAACTTTCGCCGCGGAAGTGAGGAACCTGGGATTGGCGGCCGTAGTCGGCTCCAAGATCTACGGATATCCGCACGTCCCTAACGAAAAATCCAGCCTTAAATTTACCTTGGACGATATAAAAGTAATCACTTATATTCTTATGCATTTGAAATAAGATGAAAAAGAGTATATTTACTACTGAAATTATAGTCGTTATTATGGCCGTGGCCGTTTTGGCGTGGTTATCCGCCCGGAAGATTAACGTAATCCGGGCGGAAGCCTCCGCGGCCGCTTCCAAGGAAAGTCTTATCATGCTGCAAGATGCGGTAAACGTATATCGTTGGGATAACGAAAACCGCTGCCCGGAAAGCTTGGCTCTTTTAGTTCCGGGTTATATAGAAAAAATTCCGCCCGCTTATAAAACTTTGTCGGATTATGATTCAAGCGTAAAGTACGGCTCTTACGGTTTGCTTTTTGACGGCGTCGGCGGCTGGATTTTTGACAATGATCCACAGTCCGAACACTATTGCGAAGTGTTCTTAAACATTTAGGAGCGTATTTTGATACCGGATATTTTTATTCTCGTTTTATCTTTTGTTTTAGGGTTGGTTATAGGCAGTTTTCTTAATGTTTGCATTTACAGGATACCTGCTAAAATTTCGGTCGCGTGGCCTCCGTCGCACTGCCCCAAATGCAAGAATAAAATAAAATGGTATGATAATATCCCCGTACTCAGTTATTTGTTTTTGGGCGGCAAATGCCGCAGCTGCAAAGAGAAGATTTCTTTGGAGTATCCGATAGTCGAATTTGCAACCGCCTGCCTTACTCTTTTATTTGTTTGGAGATTGGGCCTT
Organism: Candidatus Proelusimicrobium excrementi; assembly: GCF_937881865.1. Taxonomy (NCBI): domain Bacteria; kingdom Pseudomonadati; phylum Elusimicrobiota; class Elusimicrobia; order Elusimicrobiales; family Elusimicrobiaceae; genus Candidatus Proelusimicrobium; species Candidatus Proelusimicrobium excrementi. The sequence goes on along the minus strand of NZ_CALGEO010000008.1, from coordinate 30,122 downwards.
ACCTGGTGGCTGCCTTTCGCGCTTGTTACGCTTTACAGCCTTATAGTTTTATCCGTAATAGATATGAAGCTGATGATTATCCCCGATAGGTTCTCCTTGGGTTTGATAGTCGTCGGTTTGGCCGCGTCTTTTGTAAACCCGGCTTTTGAAGGGAGCGTATGGAACAGGCTTGTTTCTTCCTTAATAGGCGGCGCGGTAGGATTCTTCGGGTTGTGGATAACGGCCGTTATCGGCCAGCTTATTTTTAAGAAAGAGGCTATGGGCGGCGGCGATATAAAACTTATGGGCGCAATAGGCGCGTTAAGCGGCTGGATAGGCGTTATAAACGCTTTGATAGTTTCCTCTTTCGCCGGGGTTTTTTACTTCGGTATTTTGATGCTTTTGAAGAAACCGGCGGAAAACAACGCCATACCTTTCGGTCCTTTTTTAAGCGTAGGGCTTATAGTCAACATACTGCTTCCCAACTTTACTTTATATTAAGTCTGTTTTGATTTCTTAACTTAAATACGGGCGCAAGGTTTAAAACTTTGCGCCCGTTGTTTAATCTGTCGGTTGGTCTTAGGTGATTTTCGGATTTAATTAATATGCGGGTAAGTTAAGCTGAGCGCATATTCCGCTTCCGTTGTCTTTGCAGATTATATTATTGTCATCATAATATCTGGTAAGCGTATATGCCTTGGTGCCGGTTCTTTTTGCGACGGCTTTGCCGGAACCGTTTGCGGTATTTGATATTTCAACCTCAAAATTATTCGTTTTAAATGATTTTCCTTTGAAAGGAATATTCGCAGGCTGAATGTCCAAAAGTGATAAATCCGTGGGATATTGGCCGCGTATGAGCTTTGCTCTTTGCATTGAAGAGCCTATATTCCTAAGATACGCGGACATTTCTTCTGCTATATCCTGCTCCGGGTTTGATGACGCCGAAAGCATAGGCGCGGCGGATTCGTTAAATATCTTTAAAAGATTTTCTTGCAAGTTTTCAATCTTTTCAATTCTCCAATAATTTGAATGCTTCTTCATTCCCAGCACAAGCTTTACTTCCTCTTCGGATTCGGGCAGCAATAAAATAACTTCGACGGAAGCCAAATCCTCGTCTTTTTTAAGGGTTTTTAAAGATTTTATTTTGCTTTTGGGCATTTCTCCGGCGGATGAATTGCCTGAGTTCTTTTTAATCCCTTCAAGGATGTTTTGCTTTAATGCGGAAACGATTTGCGGCTTCATTGCTGAAGCAAAACCCGTTATCATCATATTCATCATATCGTTGCTTTCGCCGCCTCCGTAGCTGTTGAGGCTTTCCCGTACTATCACGTCGATGGTATCACTCAGCACCGAGTCTATATCTATATATTTTTCAATCATCATGGAATCATTGGCTTGCAAGGCCAAACCCGCTTTTGCCAATGAATAGGCCGGGCTTTCCTTCCAGCTGTTATAGGCAAACCATGCTCCTGCGGCGCATAATACAATCAGTATTAATATTACGGCTAATGCTTTTTTCATTTTAGGCTCCTTAGTTTATATATCAAATCCCGGGATTATTTTTAGCCGGTTTTAATCCGTTTTTGGGGCAGTATCCGGCTATAAGGCACTCCTCGCATTTTGGGCCGCGCGCGTGGCATATTCCCCTGCCGTGCCAAATAAGGGCGTGGCTTATCCAATGCCAATATTTTTTATCAAGCAATTTCATTAAATCTTTTTCTATTTTTATCGGCTCGGTGTTTTTTGTAAGGCCTATTCTGTAAGAGAGCCTTTTAACGTGCGTGTCGACCACGACGCCTTCCGATATGCCGTAGAAATCCTGCAATACCACATTTGCCGTTTTGCGGGCCACTCCGCGCAGTTTAAGCAGTTCTTCCATACTTGAGGGGACTTCGCCTCCGTATTTTTCAAAAAGAACTTTTGAAGTTTCGGAGATAGATTTTGCTTTTGCGTGATAAAACCCCGTGGATTTTATTATTGATTCTATTTCTTCCAAAGAAGCTTTGCTCATTTCTTTTGCGGAAGGGAATTTGGCAAACAACTTCGGCGTAACCATGTTGACGCGCACGTCGGTGCACTGGGCCGAAAGAATTACGGCGCACAAAAGCTGAAAAGCGCTTTGATAGTGTAAAGCGGTTTTCGTTTTTGGATAAAGTTTTTGTAAATCTTTAATCAGTTTCGGAAGATTTTCTTTTTTTAAAAGCATAATTCCTCAATATTACGGTTATAAATAAAATAAATATGTCGGTTAAAATTATCATGGCTCCGCTTGGCATATTAAAGATAAAGGCCAGATAAATCCCGGCTGTTACGCCCGTTACGGAAAATGCAGAAGCCAAGATAAGGGCTCTTTTAAAAGTTTTGGCCAGCTGCAAAGCGGCCGTCGGCGGGATTATTATCATCGCCGATACAAGCATTATCCCGACGACTTTTAAAGCTATTACCACCGCCGCAGCGGAAATCAGCACCAAAAGTATATTTATCCTTTCCGTGTTAACCCCGGCCGTTTTGGCGAAGTTCTCGTCAAAAGTTATGGCTATCAAGTCATTATAAAAAACGTATACCAGGGTAAGTATTATCAAAGCGAGCGCGGCGGCCAATATAAGTTCCGCGGCGTTTACGGTCAAAATGCTTCCGAAGAGAAAGGAAAGTAAATCCACGTTGAACCCGCCGGCCAATGCCGCTATAATCAGGCCCAGAGATATCCCGCCCGCGGCGATAATTCCCAGCGCGCTGTCGGAGTGGACTTTTGCGCTTGAACTTATTTTGTATATTCCCAAAGAACTTAACATCACCACCGGTATGGCCATAAACACTGGGCTGGTGTTGGTTATAAGGCCGAGTGCTATTCCGCTTAAGGCCACATGGCTAAGGCTGTCGCCGATTAAAGAAAGTCTTTTAAGTACCAAAAATACGCCCAGCACCGCGGTTATTACGGCTATAAGCGCGCCGGCTATAAGCGCCTTCTGCACAAACGCGTAAGATAAAAACTCAATGACGCTCATGATTATGCTCCTTTTCAAAAGGGCAGCAGCCCTCTCCGTGCAGATGATCCATAAGGTGCGGCGTATAAGGCCCGAAGTATTCCGTAACTTTTTCGGAGCGGCAGAAGGCTTGTTTTTCGCCGCTGAAAATCAAATTTTTATCTATGATTATAAAATTGTTTACGTACTTGCCGATGTCGGCGATGTCATGCGTGATCACCAAAACTGCGGTATCCGAACTTTTGTTTATTTGGGAAAGCATCTCAAACAGGCTGTCGCGGGAGGACCCGTCCAAAGCCGTGGAAGGCTCGTCCAAAATTATAAGTTCCGGATTGTTTACCAGCGTCCTTGCCATAAGCACGCGCTGCTGCTGCCCGCCGGAAAGTTCATTGAAAAGTTTATCTTTGTATTCAATGCATTTCGTCGTTTCCATTACGCAAAGCGTGCGTCGGTTGTCTTCGGCGTTGAATATGCGCGGCATTTTCTTGGAGCTTAAAAGCCCCAGCCTGGCTACGTCAAAAGCCGTCAAAGGCATAAGCTTGGGCGGAGTGGCTTTTTGCTCCAGGTAGCCTATTTTACGCCAGTCTTTGAAATGTTTTAAATCCCGCCCGAATAATTTTATACTGCCTTTCGCAGAAGGAAGCAAGCCGAGAATCGCTTTGACAAGCGTCGTCTTTCCTCCTCCGTTTGGGCCGAGTATGCCGGTAAAATCGCCGGGCTTTACGGTAAAAGAAACGTCTTTAAGGGTTTCTTCCCCGTTGTAGGAAAAAGATAAATTTTTAACTTCTATTATATCCATGTTCAAGCTTTGCAGTTAAGCCCTTTTGCCAGGCTTTCCATATTTTTTATCATAAGCTGCCTGTAGGTGGGCTTTTGCTCAAAATCCTTTTTGGTTATATGCTCTATCGTATATAAATGCAAAATTTGCGCGCCGGTTTCTTTGGATATTTGTTCGGCCACGGCGGGGTTTACGGTTTCTTCCGTAAAGATGTATTTGACGCCGTTTTGTTTTATGTTTTTTATCATTTGCGCCATATCTTTGGGGGTCGGTTCCGCGTCGGCGTTGACGCCGGATAAAGGCTTAAAGTTAAGCCCGTATCTGCGCGCCGTGTAGCCGAAAGCCAAATGGCCTATATGGTAAATGTCTTTGCTTTCGCAGGCGGAAAACATTTGCCCGTACATGCGTTTAAGCATGGTAATTTCATTATGGAAATTTAAAATATTTTTAAGCAGCTGTTTTTCCGTGTCGGGATATTGCGCGGAAATATAATACGCCATATTTTCCGCCATTACCTGAATATTGTCAAAATCCATCCAAACGTGCGGGTCTTTAGGGTCCGTTTCCGGCAGGTTTCTTTCAAGAGGAAAGGCCTTTTCCCCGCCGAGCTTTTTCGCCCAAGGCTCAAGTCTGTCGTTTATATAAAAAAGAAATTCCGCTTTTTCTATATTGGCTATGTCCTGCGGCAGCGGTTCAAAACCGTGCGGCTGGGAGCCGGGGGGAATAATCATTTTTATTTCCGCCACGTCTTTAAGCACCTGCGAAGCCAAAGTATAGCTTACATAATCGGCTTCGGCGGTTTTTATTGAAAGTTCGTTTTTTTGTTCCGGGGCCTGTTCTTTGGCGCATCCCGCAAAAAAAACCGGCGTCAGGGCCGCAAAGGCCCCGACGCTTAACAAAAGTTTCATCATGCGGTTCATCAGATGATACCCAAGGCCTTTCCGCACTTTTTAAAAGCGGCGGCAGCCTTTTCAAGCTGGCTGATTTCGTGCCCGGCCGTAACGATGGTTCTCAATCTTTCTTTGCCTCTGGCTACGGTGGGGAAGCCTATCGCCAGAGCGAAAACGCCTTCTTCAAACAGCATTTTGCTTAAAGCGTGGGCTTTTTGCGTATCGCCTACCATTACCGGGGTTATGGGCGTTTCGGAAGAGCCCGTGTCAAAGCCGGCTTTTTTCAGTTCTTCTTTAAAGAACTTTGTATTGTCCCAAAGTTTTTTAAGCCTTTCCGGCTCATTGTAAATTACGTCAAGCCCGGCCAAGCAGGTGGCCACTACGGCTGGGGGATGGGAACTTGAAAATAAAAACGGCCTCGCCACCGATTGCATATATTGCTTTAAATTATGGCTGCCGGCGACGTATCCGCCTATTGTGGCGAAAGCTTTTGAAAGCGTGCCTATCTGTATGTCAACCTTTCCTTTAAGGTTGAAATGGGCCACTGTTCCCCTGCCATGAGGGCCGATAACGCCGCTTGCGTGTGCGTCGTCAACCATGCTGATGACGTCGTATTTGTTGCAAAGTTCGGCTATTTCCGGCAGTTTGGCGATATCGCCGTCCATGCTGAAAACTCCGTCGGTAACCAACAGTTTTCTTCTTGCGGAGCGGACTTCCGGCGATTCCAAAATTTCTTTTAAATGCGCCATATCGTTGTGGCGGTATATTTTTTTCTTCGCTTTGGAGAGTCTGCCGCCGTCTATTATCGAGGCGTGGTTGAGCTCGTCGGATATTAAAACGTCTTCCGGGCTGGTCATGAGGCTTTGGCAGGTGGCCGTATTTGAAGTGAAGCCGGACTGTATCACTATGGAATCTTCCGTCCCTTTAAATTCGGCGAGGCGTTTTTCCAATTCTTCATGCATGGAAGTCGTGCCTATTATCGTGCGTACGGCGGCTGTGCCTATGCCGTATTTTTCGGTCGCTTCCACGGCGGCTTTAACTACCTTCGGGTGTGTGGTAAGGCAAAGATAATTGTTTGAAGTAAGGTTGATGACTTCTTTTCCGTCTATCGTGGAAATCGGCCCCTGCGCGCTTTGAAGCACATTGGGCTCAATAAAACGGTTTTCCGCTTTGAGCTGAGTTATTTCCTGTTCTAAAAATTTCATTTTATCCATTTTCGGCTCCTTATATTACGGTATAAGCAAGATTTTGCCGCATTCCTTTTTGGGATCCATGGCGATTTCAAAAGCTTTTGCAAAGTCTTTCATCTTAAAAGTATGCGTGATTACGGGCCTGGGGTCTATGGCTTTGCTCTTTAAAAGGCTTTCCATTTTGTACCAGCTGCGGAAGATTTCCCTTCCGGCGATGCCTTGCAGACGTACGGCCTTGAACACTATTTTATTGGCGTAGTCTATATTTATATTTTCTTTCGGCAGGCCGAAGCAAACCATTCTCCCTGCTGGCTTGACCGCTTCCAGCGCAAGATTTATCGCCCCGGGATTGCCGGACATTTCTATTACGATGTCTATGCCGGATTTGTCGCCGCCGGCTTCAATGATTTTTTTAAATGTGTCCGGGTCCATTGGGTTAAGCACTACGTCGGCGCCCATTTTCGCCGCCAAATTCTGGCGGAAGGGGGAAGTTTCCAAAGAGATTACCTTCGCCGCGCCGCAGGCTTTTGCTATTTGTGTGGCAAAAAGCCCCTGAGGGCCGCAGCCGGAAACCAACACCGACTTGCCGACGATATCTTCCGAAAGCGTGGCAAACACCGCATTGCCCAAAGGTTCCATTATGGAGCCGATGTCTTTGCAGGAATCGTCGGAATGCTTCCACGCGCAGCGCGCGGGAATGGCCGCGTACTCGGCAAAGCCGCCTTGCGTGTCTATGCCTAAAATTTTCAGATTGGAACAAACGTGTCTTTGGTCATTGCGGCATTGATAGCATAAACCGCAGAATATGTGCGACTCCACGGAAACGAAATCGCCTTTGTTAAATCCTTTGGCTTTATCGCCTATTTCCACCACTTCTCCGCAAAGTTCATGGCCGAAGATAAAAGGTATCGGCATTCTTTTTGCGGACCAAGAGGTATAGGCGTATATCGGCAAGTCGCTTCCGCAGATTGAAGCGGCGTGTATTTTTATAAGCAGTTCGTCGCTTTTTATTTGCGGGACTTCGGCGTCTATATATTCCGCGCCGGGGGCCGCTTTGGTTTTACAGATGGCTTTCATATAATGTAATCTCCTTGTCTGCTTAAAACTTGCGTAAGAATCGCGGGCAGGCACTCCGCGTTTAAAAAATTATTTTTCTTCTACGGAAACTTCTCCGTAAAAGGTTTTTAAATCTATTTTGCTGTTATTTTTGTATTCTTCGCCGAGTTTAGGCAGATATATTTTTATATCGCCGGAAAAGGAATGGGCCGAAATGCTTAAAGGATTTTTAGGCAGTGCGGTCCACCTTGCGCTTAATTTGCCCTGCGAAGAATAAAACATTAAATTTTCGGCCGAGCCGGTCATCTTGCTGTTTCCGCTTGTGTTGAGTATGGATATATCGTGGGCCGAGCCCGTTACGGAAACATTGCCGCTTACCGTTTTTAAAGCCAGGTCTTTCCCTTTAAAATTCCTTATCGTGATTCTGTCGGTGAGAGTTTCCGCCGTAAAATTTCCGCCTATGTCGGAAGTTTCTATAACCCCCTGACCGGTGTAGGCGCGCGCGGTTTTTGAATTGATTGAAAAAAATCTTATATCCCCGGTTTGGGAAGAGGCGTAAATATGTTTGTTTTCCCCGGCTTGCAGCCTTGTTGCGCACCTTGAGCGCGGTATCATAAGTATTTTTTTGAGCAGAGCTCTTTGCTTTTTCGGTTCTATTACAATTTCAATGACGTTCTCGCTGGGGCGTTTTAAAGTCATGGAGCATAGGCTTGAACGCCACGTGACCGAACTCTCGCCGCCTCTTTCCGGTACGACGGTAATATCCGCTTTTTGGGAAGAAATAAAAATATCCGTATAAGAATCAGTTTTAAAAGTTTGGGTCTTCTCCTTAGCTTGCGCGAAAAGCGTCAGGCAGAGAAACGCTGAAGATACCGATATTATTTTTTTTATCATATAATTACCTTATAGGCGTATACAGAAAGTATATATATTTAATATCGTTTGTAAAAGCCGAAAATTTCAGGAGAGTGTATTATGAACGTGTTTTATTTCCTGCTGTTGGCCTTTTTTTGGGGAACGGCATATGTTGGAGTAAAATATACGGTTGACGTTTTTGATCCGTATTTTTCTTCATTTTTAAGAGCGTTTATCGGTTTCGTTTTCTTTACCGGCTGGTTTTTGATTACGAAGCAATCTTTTTATCTGCCCAGGAAAGAAGCCTGGCGTCCCTGGCTTGCCGGTATGCTGGTTATGGGCGTGCCTTTTATCTTCCTTTATTGGGGGCAGCAGTTTCTCCCGCCCGGCACCGGCGGCATTTTTAACGGTACGGTTCCGTTGTGGGTTTTTATCATAGCCGCGATTACGCTTAAAGGGCAGGATCGCTTTACGTGGCGCAAAGCCATAGGCGTTATAGTAGGCTTTATCGGCCTGATGTTCGTCTTTCAGCCGGCTTTGCAGGCTTATACTTCGGCCTCGATGGACAAAATGGCGCTTTACGGCAGTATTTCGCTGTTGATGATGGCGATTTGTTACGCAAGCGGAAACGTTCTTATCAAATATATTATGATAAACAAAATCACTTGGCAGCAGAGCGTCTTCCATCAGTATTTGTTTACCACGATATTTTTGTTTTTCGTGGCTTTGCTCGCCCGCGCGCCTTTGCCGTCCTTGGAGCAGGCTTTGGCGCCTAAAGTCGTAATTTCGATACTTTACGTGGCTTTGTGTTCTTCGGCCGCGGCTTTGCTGCTTTTGATGAAGCTTCTTAAAGAATGGGGCGCGTTAAGGGCCAGCTTGGCCACTTATTTTGTTCCGTTCATTGCGGTGGGCAGCGATTTCTTGTTAAACGGCAGAGTGCCCGGCAAGTATGAAGTTATCGGTATGGTTATCATTATAGCCAGCCTTGTACTTATACAGTTTGATAAAAACGGCTTTAAGAAATCTGCGTAGAGCATATCGGTTTGCTGTTTTTAATTAAAAAGCGCCTCATGTGAGGCGCTTTTTTTGCGTATGCCGGATAATATCGTGTATTTATAAAAGATTGTTTTCTTTTAAAATGCCTTTCAATATTGCAGCCGATTTTTGCAGGTTTTCTATTTCTTCTTTGTTTAAAGCTATGGGAACATGGGTTTCAAAGCCGTTCTTGCCCACTATGGAGGGCATACTTAAGACGATATCTTTTATGCCGTATTCGCCGTGCATCATGGCCGATACGGGCAATATTGATTTTTCGTCGCGGACGATGGCTTCGCAAATCCTTTTTACAGACATGGCTATGCCGTAATTTGTAGCTTTTTTGCGGGAGATGATTTCATACGCGCTGTTTTTTACGTCGGAAGCGATTTTCTCCGTAGCTTTTTTATGGTCGAAATGTCCGCGCATTTCGCAAAAGTCGTTTAAAGGTATGCCGGAAACGTTGGCGCAGCTCCAGGCCGCGATTTCGCTGTCGCCGTGTTCGCCTATTATAAAGGCGTGTACGCTGCGGCTGTCGACGTTAAGGTGTTCCCCTATTTCGCATTTCAGCCTTGCCGTATCCAGCACCGTGCCGGAGCCTATCACCCTGTTTTCCGGCAGGCCGCTTAATTTGATTGCGACGTGCGTCAGTATATCCACCGGATTGGCTACGATAAGCATAATTCCCTTAAAGTTCCTTTTGGATATTTCGGGAATAATGGATTCAAAAATTTTTATATTCTTTTTTACCAAATCCAAGCGTGTTTCGCCGGGCTGTTGGTTTGCCCCCGCCGTGATTATTATTATACCCGCGTCGGCCGCGTCATCATAATCGCCGGCGTAAATTTTCATCGGGCGCGCAAAAGGTATGCCGTGGCTGATATCCAAGGCTTCGCCTTCCGCTCTTTCTTTATTGGCGTCTATCAGTACCATTTCCGTAAACATTCCGCTTTGCATCAGGCTGAAAGCGGAGGCGGATCCCACAAATCCACAGCCTATTACGGCAGCTTTTCTGAAGTTTATGCAACTTGAGCAATCATTTATTTTTTCCATATTATTTTCCTTATAGCCGCTTAACCGCGTTTGCACGGCGTTTTATAAAGCGGCGGATAATATTATAGCCTTCGGTTTTAATTTTATCAATGGGGCGACGCCGCTTTTAAATTTATATAATTTATTTATGGAGCATAAAACCAACGTAATGCGCGTTTTGGACGCTGCTGAAATCACTTATAAACATTACTCTTATGACGCCAAAGAAGCTTTAAGCGGAACGGAGGTGGCCGCTTGCTTAAAAGAAAATCCGGCGCAGGTTTTTAAAACGCTGGTGACGTGCGGCAAAAGCCGGGCGCATTACGTATTCCTTATACCCGTAGCGGAAGAACTTGACCTTAAAAAAGCCGCCAAAGCCTGCGGAGAAAAGTCCGTGGAAATGGTGAAATCCAAGGAACTTCTGCCTCTTACGGGATATATACACGGCGGCTGTTCGCCCGTGGGAATGAAAAAATTTTTTAAAACTTTTATTGATTCTTCCGCGTCTGCCTTTGAAACCATTATTTTCAGCGGCGGCAAAGTAGGTTTTCAGGTTGAGGTAAGCCTTGCGGATTTGGCCGAAGTTATAGAGTTTTCTTTGGCGGAACTTACTCTTAAAAAATCATAAGTTTTTCTTAAGTACAATCATATCCGCGCAAAGCGTTTCGCCGTCGTATACCGGCTTTTCGTAATTCTCCGTGAAGAAGTTTTTTATCGTTTTATACGGTTTAAAACCGTTCTTTATATAAAATTAACCGCTTGCGGCGCTTCCGCCGCCGTACCGAAAATCATTATATGGCCGTCAGACAGATGCCGTTTTTATCGGCCAGATCTTTAACTTCTTCTATATCCAAAACTATGGTTTTTTCCGCTTCTATTGCCAAGACTTTGGCTTTAGCCTGAATCATTGCGCGGATTGTGCCTTTGCCGATTACGGGTAAGTCGTAGCGGTCGTCTTGTTTGGGGCGGGCGACTTTTACCACTACTATGCTGGCGTCTTTATTTACCGGCGCGGAGGCGTAAATTTCCCCTGCGCGCTTTATGCAGTTGTCCGTGCCTTCCATAGCTTCAAGGGCGAGAACGGCCCGGTCGCAAATTACGGAAGTCAGCCCGACGTCCAAATCCGCCATTGTTTTGGATATTTTAAAACCCAAATCTATGCTTTTAAGCTCTTCTTCGGTAGGGGTTCTTTTGGTAAGTACGCCTTTTTGGGCTATGCATTTTTCCATGAAAGAGGAAGAAGAAATAAATTCAATGCCGTCTTTTTTAAATTCGTTTATGGCCGCGCCTAAAATGGTATCTGCGCGCATATCTTTTATTGAGGCCAGCACTTTCGCCGTCCTTAAATCAGGCATTACGCTGAAGATGTTTACATGCTGAACGCGTCCGGCCATTACGGCTTTGCTGACGCCGTTGTCCTTAAAAAACTTTATGGCTTTGCTCATTTGGCCGAGCTTCATCGTCGTGCAAAGTTTTGCATAAGGCTCAAAGTCCTTTTCAAAGGCGTTGTTTTTAGCGCAGATTACGTAAACTTCAACGCCTTTTAAAGAGGCTTCTTTCGCTATATTTAAAGGGAATTTCCCTTCCCCGGCGATAATGCCCAGCTTATCCTTATTCGTCATCCTGATCCCCGGTATGATGAAATTTCATCCTTGCGGGGGTAATGCCGCGTTTGGTGTTCTCGCAGAAAGTGATAAGTTCCGTAACTTCGGGCGTAGGATTTGATTTCTTAAGAAGTTCCAAAGATTCCTTTAAAGTTCTGCTTGAAAGGAAAAGCTCTTTATACGCCGTTTTAATGGAATGTATCGCCTCTTTGCTGAAGCCGTTTCTTACAAGGCCTACGGTATTTAAACCGACGAGTTTGGCTCTGCCGCCGGTGGCTCTGCAGAAGGGGGGCATATCAAGCGGAAGGCCGCTGAGGCCCGATACCATGGCATATTTGCCTATTCTTACAAATTGATGTGCGGCCACCATGCCGGAAAGTATTGCGCCGTCATCCACCGTTACGTGCCCGGCTATGCCGACACTGTTTACCAAAATGATATTATTGCCCAATGTACAGTCATGCGCCACGTGCGAATTGGCCATCAAAAGGCAGTTATTGCCTATTTTCGTAGGATGTTCCAAAGAAGTGGAACGGTGTATGGTTACGCATTCCCTTATTTTGTTGCCGTCGCCCATGACGACCATGCTTTCAATGCCGTTGTAGGAAAGATCCTGTGGCTTTACTCCGATAAACGCGCTTGCTATGATATCGTTGTTTTTGCCCATTACGGTGTTTTCTATCATGCAGAAAGGGCCTATCTTGGTGTTATCTCCTATGGTAACGTTTTTGCCTATAATTGTGTACGGGCCTACTTCTACGCCGTTTCCGAGCTTAGCGTCAGAGTCTATAATCGCCGTGGGGTGAATTTTAGCGGGTTGCATATTGTTATTTCTCTCCTAAGATAAAATTTAACTGGGCTTCCGAACAGAGGCCCTTGTCTGTATAAGCTTCAGAGTAGAGCTTTGTAACTTTGCCTACTCTGAGTACTTCTATGGCTACTTTTAATTTATCTCCCGGCTCCACCTGGCCCCGGAATTTGGTGTAGTCTATACTCATTAAAAAACCTACTTTTCCTTTAAAACGCTCCTGCTGCATTATAGCCGTCGCGCCTATTTGGGACATTATTTCCAAAATCAAAACTCCCGGCACTACCGGGTGCGTGGGGAAATGTCCTTTAAAAAAATCTTCTTCGCCCGTGAATAATCTGGAGCCTGAAATATATTTTTCGTCTTCCAGAATGTAGGTTTCATCCAAGAGCAGGAACGGATCCCTGTGCGGCAGATACTGTTCCGACTCTTTTCTGTTTATTACCCTTACCACGGGCATTTTTAAAACAAATTCCAACTTTCCTGCCATTATTGCTTTATTCCTCGCTTTGCTTAAGCATAAGCTTAGCAAATTCCACATTGGTTTTATGGCCCCCGCAACGGCACGTTATGTGCATAGGGCCCAAAATCTTATTAGTAAGTTTAAGATCGCCCAACAAGTCAAGTATTTTATGGCGGACCATTTCGTCTGGGAATCTTAAAGGCACGGAAAATCCGTCCTTTTGTATTATTACGCAGTTGTCTATGCGTCCGCCCTTGGCCAAACCGTTCGCGCGGAGGAAAGCTATCTCCTCCTCAAAGCCGAAAGTTCTGGCGGGGGCGATTTGTTCAAGATATCCTTCCGCGGAATATTCAAAAGAGTATTCCTGCCTGTTTACAAGCGGGTGGTTCCTAAGGAATAAGAAAGTAAAAGTAAGTTTCGGAGCCGGTTTCGCGCTGTAAAAGATATCTCCTTCTTTATATTCTATATCTTTATTAAGCGTAAGGATAGGGGCGGGCAGCGGTATTTCTTTAAATCCCGCTTCCTGCATCGCCTGAGCGTACGGCAGGGAGGATCCGTCCATTATCGGCGGTTCCGGGCCGTCCATTTCCACTATTAAATCCGTTATGCCCAAACCGTGGGCCGCGCTTAAAACGTGTTCAACCGTGTGCACCTGCTCCTTTCCGTTGGAAAGATTTGTCCCGCGCATGGTGGAGCAAACGTTTTGCGCCAAAGCTTTTATCGGCAAAGCGTCTTTGACGTCCGTCCTGAGGAAGGTTATGAAGCCGTCCTCGGAAGGTTTAAACGTCATTGAGCAAGGCTCGCCTGTGTGCAGGCCTATGCCCTTTACGGTAACGGTTTTATTTATTGTTTTTCTGTTCATGTGCGGTCCTTAAAAAAATTTAAATTTTTTCTTTAAATTAGTCAATTCTTTATAAAGTTCGGGCAATTTTTTAAAGATTACGTTAAGCCTCATAAAATCGCCGTAAGGCATTGCGGGGGACCCCATAATTTTGTCGCCGGGTTTGACATTGCTTATAACGCCGGTCTGCGGGCCGACTACGGCTCCGTCGCCGATTTTAAGATGTCCGGAAATACCCGCCTGCCCCGCCAATATTACTCCGTTGCCGAGCTCCGTTGAGCCCGCCACGCCGACTTGGGAAACGCAAATGCAGCTCATGCCGGTTTTTACGTTGTGGGCTATTTGCACCAAATTGTCTATTTTGGTGTTTGCGCCGATTACGGTATGGTTCAGTTTGGCTCTGTCTATGGTAGTGTTCGCGCCGATTTCGACGTCGTCTTCCAAAATTACATTGCCGAGCTGGGGGATTTTTTCGTGTTTGCCGTTAAACACATAGCCGAATCCGTCGGAGCCTATAACGCAGCCGGGCTGAAGAATAACTTTGTTTTTGAGTACGCATTCTTCGCGTATCACGACATTGGGGTAAATTATGCAATACATGCCTATTTGCACGTTTTTGCCGATATAAACATTGGGGTAAATTATGGTGTTGTCACCTATTGAGGCGCCGTCTTCAATTACTGCGTTTGCGCCTATAAAAACGTTCGCGCCGATTTTGGCCGAGGGGGAAACCACCGCCCTTTCGTGAATGCCGGGTTTTAAGTCTTTGTTTAACGTGGAAATTTCCCTCATTACCAAAGTGAAAGCCCATTCCGGGTTCTTTGCGTAAATTATATTGCCGGAGAAAGGAATTTCCTTTTCCTTGGCGGCAAGCGGCAGAATAAGCGCGCCAAGCTTCAAATCTTTAAAAGCTTCCGGCTTGTCTATGTTATTGCTGTAAGAAAGCGCTCCTTCCCGCACATTGTCCAAGCCGCAAATGCCGCAAGGCTTAAAATTTTCGTCGCCTTTAAGCTCGCTTTGGCTCATTTCGGCTATTTGTTTCAAGGTAAGGTTCATAATAAATCTCCGTGTTCTTTGATATATTTTTTATTATAGCTTTTCATCCATTTTATAAACTCCGGCGTTACGTTTAAAGGCTTGCCGAAGATCAAATCTTTCTTATCCACCACTATGCCGATATTCCTTACGGCGGCGTATTCTTTTATGCCGCTGTAAATTTGCTTTAGTATCTGCTGCACTATATAATCTTGGCGGGAGAGTATTTCCTCCTTGGAAAGTTCTCTGTAATCCAAAAGGAAAGCTTCCTTTTCTATGATGGATTTTTTTGTGTCTTTTATCGCGCTTTTAAGCTGCTGTATCTTAAGAGGAATGTTTAAAGGGCTGTCCACTTGGGAAGCTGAAGAAGAAAAAAGCAGTTCTTTGCTGATGTTTTCGGTACCGTCGGTTTTGAATTTGGGATAATCTCTGTCCCCAAGGGCCGGAATATATTGCACGTTTTGATAATAAGGGATATAGTAAGCCAAATCTTTGTTTAAACTTGAAAGTTTATTTTTAAGTTCCTGCAGCTGCGTTTGCATTTGGACATATTCCACTTGCGTTGCTTCAAGATCTATTTTAATGTTTTTGCGGGCTTTTATAGTCCAAGGATTGTTATTGAAAGCCTCTTCAACGTCAATATATACGGCCAAAGTGCCCGGGGGGATATCGCCGTCGTCTTCGTCTTCTTCATTCCCGTCAAGTTTAAGGCCGAAGTGCCGTTTCTTTTTATTGGGGGCTTTTTTTTGATTTTCCGCTTGTTCTTCAGCCTGCTGAAGCTCCTCTTGCGCCAAAGGCGTTGAAAGGGCATTTTCCACAGGGGTTTGCAAAGCGGCGGACTGCGGGTCTTGCACGGGCGCCAAATCCGAAGTTCCGCCCTGCCCGCTTGAAGATCCTTCCGCGCCGTTATCCATTCCCGCAAAATCCCCGGCGGGTTTATCTTGGCTGGGGGACATATCGGGTATTTCCACTATGGCCGTGGCGTCATATTTTTGTAATGGTATATCGGATGAGCCTGGCAGTTTCCGCAAAGCTTCGGCCGTTTCTCCCGATACTTTTTGCCCCGGCGCCGCAACGCCGGCCTGCTGTGCGGAACAGAAGACCGCCAGCACAGTAAAAAGA
Source organism: Candidatus Proelusimicrobium excrementi (assembly GCF_937881865.1). NCBI lineage: Bacteria > Pseudomonadati > Elusimicrobiota > Elusimicrobia > Elusimicrobiales > Elusimicrobiaceae > Candidatus Proelusimicrobium > Candidatus Proelusimicrobium excrementi. The sequence goes on along the minus strand of NZ_CALGEO010000008.1, from coordinate 14,450 downwards.
ACGAAAGAATTTAAAAATTTTATTTTCATCACTTTAAATTTAGTAAAGCAGATTTAAACCGCCCGGGCAATAGCTTAAAACAAATTAGCCATGGAGAAGTATATATAACCTCTCTTTTCTCCGGGTTGGTGGTTTAAACCGTAGCCCCAGTCTATCCTTATCGGCAGGGATGGGGTAACCAGCCTTAAGCCTAAGCCGACGCCCATTTTAAATTGATCTTCTTTGGTACCGGTCTGAAATTTTACATCATTGAAATCCATCCAAGAGTTGCCGATGTCAAAGAAAGCGGCAAACTGGGCGATAGTGCGTCTGCCTTCCCTTGCAAGAGGGAATTTAAGCTCGACATTGCCTATATAGTAAAGTTCTCCGCCGGTGGCGGGGCCGATTTGGCCCGTGGTATCATAACCCCTGACGGTATCCGCTCCGCCGAGGAAAACTCTTTCGTAAGCCGGCACTTCGTCCGTCCTGCCGTAGGGTTTTACAATGCCCGCCCTGTTGCCTATCATAAGTACTATCGGGTAATCGTTGCCGATATTTATCAAAGTTTTGTTGTAGGAGGATTTCAGCGTAAGCCTGTAAATATCCAAGTCGCCGAACATCGGCCCGCCGGAAAGGTCTATCCCGATTGAGTTTCTGCTTCCGCTGGTGGCGTCCCAAACATTGTCCCTGGTGTCTATGGCGAAGGTGGCCCCCAATGTCGAAACATTGGTGGTTCCGTCTTCAAGTTCGCTTTGGTATTGTTCGTCTATATCGTAAATATGTATGTTTTCAAACGTGTAGGAAAAGCTTAACAGATACATATCGTCATTGAATCTGGGGCCGAGATTCAGCCTTCCGCCCTTCCTTTTTTCCGTATAGGCGGAACTTGTGCTTCTGTAAGAGCGGTAACGCCTGGTATTAAACGCGTCCACGCCGAAGCTTATAGGTTTTTCTCCTATCCACGGGGTAGACCAGCTGACGGTGTAATCCAAAATCCTGCTGCCGAACAAAGCCCTTAAAGAAAGCCTTTGCGCTTTGCCGAACAAGTTAAGGTGATTTAAAGAAACGTCGCCGTATAAACCGTCTAAAGAGGACATCGCTATACCCGCAGTAAACATGCCGGGGCGGCCTTCAACCACGTTATAAGCCACGTCTACTTTGCTTATGTCGTTGGTGGGCGTTATGTCGATTTGAGCGTCGTTTAAAAAGCCCAAGTTCATAAGTTTGTTTTGGCTTCGTCTGACTTTTTCGTAATTGAAAATTTCGCCCTCTTTTATCGTAAGCTCCCTGGCAAAGACGTAAGTTTTCGTCTGTTCGTTTCCGGTAATGTCGATGTGGTCGATATAAACGCGGTTGTTTTCCAAAATGTCAAAGTTTATGTTGAGTACGCCGTTTTCTTCGTCCAGGTTTTTTTGAGGGGTGATATCGGCGCGCAAATAGCCTTTGTTGGCGTATTTTTCCTGCAGGTCTCTTACGGTGATGTCGAATTTCTGCTGGTTGAAGCGTTTGCCTTTTTTGTAAAAGACCACTTTTTCCAGTTCGGGCGTGGTATAGACGTTGTTGCCTTCGAAAGTCGTATCGCCGAAGACTACGTCATGCCCTTCCGTAACTTTGTATTTTAAGACCACTTCGCTTTTATCCTCGTTAAATTCCGGGGAATAATCGTCAATTTTAAAATCAAAATAGCCTAAATTTCTGGCGTAAGTTATGGCTTTGTAATGGTCCTGCGGAATATTTTGCGCTTTAAAAATCTTTTTCGGCCTGTTGGAAAGCTGCTTTATAAACTTTTTTGCCGGAATGTCGTTTAGCCCTTCCACTATAACTTCTTTGACGCGTGTTCTGGAGCCTTCGTCCAAATTTATATTAACCGTAACGGTATTGGTCTTTTCGTCCAAAGAGAAATCAAAAGAAGCCTTTGTGTTCACGTAACCTTTGGCGGCATAAGCGCCTTCTATTTTTTCCATATCCGCTTCCAGCTTGGCGCGGCTGAAAGGATCTTTGATTTTGGTGGCCATGGCGTTTTGTATGGCGGATTTGGAAAGGGCTTTCCTGCCCGTATAATTTATTTTTTCAAGGATGGGTTTTTCTTTTAAGATGACGGTAAGCGTATGGCAGGGATAGAGCTGTTTGTCTTCCTTGTCTTTCCTTTCGCCGGAAGACTGCTCTATGGAGATTTCCATATTGTCAAAATTGCCCAAAGCCATCAACGCGGCTACGTCATCTTGTATTGCGCTTTTATAGTAAAGGGAGCCTTCCTTTGCGGAAATGTTTTTTGTGATTGTCTTTTTGTTGATATTAACAAGCCCATCCGCGGCGATCTGGCATATCATCCACGGGCCGTTCGGGTCCGTTTTGCCGTCGGAAGAATCCTCTTCGTATATCTGTTCGCCGAGGCTTTCCTGATACTCTTCCGGGCTGACGTAATTTTCCCTTGTAAAGTTAAATTGGCTTCTTTTTACGCCTTCGTCCAAAGAAAGGCCTTGGGCCGCGCAGAATACCGCGGGCATAAACATAAAAATGAAAACGGGTATATATCTTAAATATTTAAACATATAAATATTATATCATTACTGGGCGTATGTTTTTATATTCCGCGGGGTGCGGAAAAGAGATTTATTTTATCTTTTTTTGAGGAAAAAGGCGGCCTTAAAAGCCGCCTTTTTGTAATTTTTGGATTAGATGTTTTTACTTGGCCGGAGCGGGCTCTTGCGCTTCGGGCTCTTCAAACGGCGGGGGAGGGGGCGGAAGTTCGCCGTCGGCGTCATGAGGCCTGTTCATACAAGGGCATCTGCCTTGGTCCTGATGTCTTGGCCCTTTGCCGCGCATATGCTTGCCGAATGCCTTGCCGCCTTTGCCGTGAAAGGGCGGGGCAAACAGGGTAGGTTTCTCCCCGGAAAGTATCTTTTTGGAAACTTCCTCTACGTGCTTCGCTTTGGCTTCCGGCTCATTGGCTTTTGCCAGTTTTTCTTTGGCTTTGGCGAGCCTCTTTTCGGAATCGGCCACCATTTTCTCAAGGAATTTGATATGTTTGTCATAATTGGCCGAAACTTTCTCTTTAACCTGTTCTTCAATGGCGGCTTTTTTCTTTTTGGATTTTTCTTTCTTGTAGCTTTCAACAAGATTGTTCATTTCCGTAAATTCTTTCCGCCTTTCTTCTTTGTTGAACTTGGCCGGCTGAGCCACCAAAACGCCCGCTCCGAAAACCACGGCCAAAGCCGTTATAAGTACTCTTTTCATTGTGAACCTCCTTTCACAGACTGTCAATATAACTAATTAAATCTTCCGTTTCGTCTTCCAGGATATACAGGCTGTCATAAATGGAGTCTATATCCCTGGCCGCCTCGGCTTGATTCCGGGCGGAGTATAAGGCCGCCGTTTGATAAAACCCGATAGCCATAACCGTTATCGCTGCGGCCGCGCCCAAAGGCGTCAAAAGCCTTAAGTTAAAATTAAAACTCGGCAGAGAAAACCAATGCCTTTTTGGCTTAACGCCGACTTTCGGTAAACGTATCAGGTTTTCCGGCGCTTTTATTTGCGGCAGAGCCGCGTTTAAAAGGTTTGTCGTTCTTATAGTATTTTGGCAGAGGGGGCATATTTTTAAATGCTCGAGGAAAGCTTTTTCCTCGCTTTGCGGCAATTCGCCGTAAGCGTAAAGCAAGGCCGCCTCACTCATTTTTTTATCGTGTTTGGACTGCATATTCTTCCCCCATAAATTCCTGCAATTTTTTTACGGCCCGGCTCATTCTGGCCAGAACCGTACCCAGCGGGCAGGAAAGCGCGTCGGCTATTTCCTTAAAGCTGAGATACTGCCTTAAAAGTATTACCTCCTTTTGAGCTTGGGGCAATTTATCTATAAAGGAAGATATTTCCTCTAAAGATATGTTGGAAAGGGCTTTTGACTCCGTATTGTCGGCGGAATCGGCTCTCTCGCCGTTTTCGTCGTCGTCAAGGCTTACGGTTTTTGAAGCTTTTCTGAAATAGTCCGTAATTTTGTTTCTGGCTATAGTAAAAAGCCAAGCCTTAAACTTACCCTTTTCTTTATACTTTTGTATTTCCGTAAGGGCTTTTAACATGGTATCCTGAAAGATGTCGCCCGCCGCGCCTTCGTCCTTAACGCTGTAAAAAATATAAGAATATAAAGAATCTTTATACTTTTCCACTATAAGGCCGAAGTCTTCGGTTTTGCCGTTCTTAACATTGTAAATTACCAAGTCTTCGTGTATCATAAGCCCTCAATAATAAAACGCGCTTTCGCGCCAAATTATTGCATATTTGTAAAAAAGAGTAAAAATAAAGTCAAAAGAGTCCGGTTTCGGAGGGGGATTTTGTTCTTTCAAAACAAAAAACCCCGCTTTAAAGCGGGGTGTAAAAACAGTGCGTTTTGTTATTTTGCCGGTTTTACTACTTTGCCGGATTTCATGCATTTGGAGCAGACATAAGCGGTCTGCGTTTTGCCGTCCAAAACGAGTTTCTGTTTGTGGAGGTTCGGTTTAAAAGTTCTTTTGGTTTTCATGTGGGAGTGGCTGTAAGAACCGCCGCTTACAGATTGTTTCCCGCAAATTTCGCATTTATATGACATGTTTTTATCTTCCTGACTTGTAAATTTATTTTCTATATTGTACTAAAAAAGCTTTTTGTTGTAAATTACTTTCAAAAGACTTTGGAGAATTTGCTTTTGAGTATGCGCCAAGATTTGCCGCAGTGCTTTTTAAAGCGGCCCCATACCGTGTCTTCATAGACGTATTTTGACGGCATTGGTATCAGGTATCCGTTTTTGCGTATCATTTGCATAAGATAATTTGACGGTATGGCGAAATTGATGTTTTGATTGTCGCTTCCCTTAAGGCTTGAGAGCGCCACGCCTATCACTTTGCCTTCTTCGTTAAATACGGGCGAACCTGATGAAGACGGGGAAATCGGCGCGCTTATTTGCAGCCATATTACGCCTTTGCTTACGCGCCTTATTTGGGAAATAAGCCCGTTTGTTACCGTGTTTTGTAGCCTTCTCGGGTTTCCTATTACGGTAATCGGCTCCCCGGCTTTTACATAGTCGGCGTTTGTAAATTCCACACAAGGCAGATTGCGGTTGTTTATTTTAAGAAGGGCCAAATCCACTTCTTTGCTTTCGTTTGAGTCTATTATTGCGGCCTCGTCGGAAACGACTCCGTTTTTAAAAGTAAGGTTTACAAAAACCGCGTCTTTAACCACGTGGCCTGCGGTGGCTATCAAACCGTCCGAGTTGGCTATGAAGCCCGTACCGCTGTGCGCGGAACCGTCTTTTTTCAGCACGTTGACCGACACTATACTGTCGCCGAAGCGATCCGCTATTTCGGCGGGCGTTTTTTGAGCATTTGTTACAGCGGGCAGAAGCAAAAGTATAAAAAGGGTTAATTTCCTCATAAAATACCGCGCCTTAACAATATTTTGCCTGAGAATCTGCAAAATAAGCCGAGGATGGGATTCGAACCCACAACCTACGGTTTACAAAACCGTTGCTCTACCGTTGAGCTACCTCGGCGTCGTTTGACAATAAATTATAACAATTTTTAGTTTCCCTGCCAATAAACAATATCGGTTAAAGCGTTAAAATCGCCAGTAGGGAAAAAGCCCGGCTTTTAGTTCCGCCGGGCTTTTAAATCAGAAGCTGCAGGCCTTGACGTAAAGTTCAAAGCGTTTTTTGATGTCTTCGGGCTTTACCTGGGCCAGTTTCTTTATACTGAAGCTTTCTATCGCGAAGGAAGCCAGCACCGTCCCGTAAGCCAATGCCTTTTTAATATGCTTAAGATTGTTCCAGTTCTTTACGGAAGCCAAATATCCCACAAAGCCTCCGCCGAAGCTGTCGCCCGCGCCGGTGGTGTCTATTGGGTCTTCCACCAGGAAAGGCGGAACTTGGAACATAGCGTCTTTTGTAAGCAGCAAAGCGCCGTTCGGGCCAAGTTTGATTACTACTATTTTCGGCCCCATTTTCAGTATCGTTTTGCCGGCTTTTATAAGGTTGTACACGCCGGTAAGCTGCCTGGCTTCGGCCTCGTTTACAAAAAGGATGTCCATGGATTTAAGCAATTTTAGCAGCTGCGGTTTATTGTTTTTTATCCATAAATTCATGGTGTCGCAGGCAATCAAACGGGGTTTTTTTACCTGTTTTAGCACGTCCAGCTGAAGCTTGGGGGAAATATTCGCCAAGAACAAAGCCTGCGGGGCCGCGTCTTCTTTCTTTACGACCGGCGCGAAATCCGCAAAAACGTTAAGTTCGGTTGAAAGAGTCGTGGCGTTTTTAAAGTCTTTGTCATAGGAGGCGGCCCATGTAAAAGTTTTTCCCTCTTTTACTTCTATGCAGGAGGTATCCACCCCGCGGTCGCGGAAAGGTTTAATATGCTTTTTGGTAAAATCTTCGCCGACTACGGCTATTACTTTCGGTTCGGAAAAGAAACTCGCCGCTATTGATGAATAAGAGGCCGAACCGCCCAAAACGTTTTTTACGGAAGATTTGTGCGTTTTGATATTGTCAAAGGCCATTGAGCCGACTATCAATACCTTGCTCTTTTTCATTTTAGTCCTTTTTGAAAATCCGTATTTTATTGTCCGCGTTGATTTTGTCGGAATAAGCCGCAAGCAAATCTTGGGCTTTTAACTGTACGGTCGCCAATGATAAAGCCGCTTCGGCGCTTTCTTTCTCCTTTTTAGAGGCTTTTTTGCCTTTCTTTTCTTTGGCGAGGGCCTTATCGGTTTCTTCTTTCAAAAGTTTTTCTTCCTGCGGGGTTACTTTCGCGGCCAAAATAAGAGCGTTTTGGAATTTGGAGGCCAATTTTTCGCGTTTAAGCTGGGCTTCGTATTCCGCAGGGTTCATGTGGAACTGATTTCTTACAACCCAAATGTAAGCGTCTTTGTTAAATCCGCCGCCGACGTTAAAAACAGGCGCGCTTTTTATAGCGTAGCCTATTTCCAAATCGGAAACGCCGATGCCGAAGCGCTGTGCGGCTTGGGCCAGGCTGAGCTGGGTTATCATGGACTGCAAAACCTGCTGGCGCAAAGCTTTTTCGGAGTTTTCGTCAAAGTCTTCTTGGTTTCTGGCTTCTTGGGAGAGTAAATCAAAGTTTCTTAAAAAGTCTTTATATTTGATTGATTCGCCGTCGACTTTGGCTATGGCCGCGTTGGGGCCGTATTCTTCCATAAAAACGCCCGCTCCTACAAAACCGAGGCTGCCCACAAAGAACAAAATGGTGATTATCAAAATCGGGTTTTTATATTTGTTGAGGATGGAAATCATTTATTTATCTCCTTTTTTATTGTCTTTTTTTTCCGTTTTTACTTCTTTTTTCGGTTCTTCCGCTTTTTTGGGTTCGTCCGCGGCGATTTCCTCTTCGTCCAAAGAGGCTTCTTCTTCGCCTACTACGTGTATCGTCGCGCTTACTTTGGCTCCGCCTTCTATCAATATGCTTTTGGAGCGTATATTGCCCGTTATCTTGGCGTCGGCGAGTATTTCCACGCTGTCGGCCACGATGTCGCCGGTCATTTTGCCGATAATAACCACGCCTTGTGCGGTGATATCGCCTTTTACCGTACCGGTTTTGCTTACGGTAACGTACTTTGCATTGTCTACGTTGCCTTCAAGCGCGCCGTCGATTCTCAAAGAACCCTGCAAATCCAAAGTGCCTTGGAACTGGCACTGCTCGCTTATGACGGAGACATACTCCCCGGCTTTGACGTCTTTACTTAAAAAACCCATAACTCCTCCGATATATTAAAAATATGTTCTGGGATTGACCGGCGTTCCGTCCTTCCATACTTCGTAATGCAAATGTACGCCCGTTGAACGCCCCGTCGTGCCCATATTAGCTATAAATTGTCCTCTTTTGACTACGTCCCCAGCTTTAACTTTGATGTCGGCCAAGTGCCCGTACAAAGTGGAATAACCGAAGCCGTGGTCAACCAGCACGGCCTGCCCGTAACCCTGCGCCCAGCCCGCATGGCGGACTACGCCGTCGGCGGTTACTCTTATTTTGGAATTGGGCTTGCCCGCAAAATCCAAACCTTTATGGAAAGCGGCTATAAAAGTGCCGAAAGGCGAAAGCCTGTATCCGAAGCCCGAAGTTATCACCGCGTCCGTGGTCGGTTTTATCGACGGTGTTGAATCACTGATGTTCTTTTGGTTGGCGTAGAACCAAGCTATTTCCTGAAAGCTCGCCAAACGCGCCTGGGCCATTTCTGTGGTGCGGCTTAAATATTGGTTTATTTGTTTTTCGTCTATTTCCGCCGGTTTTTTGGCGAATACCTCTTTAAAATTGATTTCTTCCTCGTCCCCGAACGGGCGGTTTATGTGTTTTCCGCCTTTCATGCCGAGCATTTGGCGCATTTGTTCGTCCGTCGTGTGGGACATTTCAATATACTTTCTGTTTCTTGAAAGTTCCTCTGCTATCATTGCGAATTTAGTTTTCATTATGTTATTGTCGGCTTTGATTATTTTACAGTCAACGTCCTGCGCCGCGGCGAATAAAGCGTAAAGCGTAAGCGCAAGCCACGCGGCCGCAAACAGCAGCAGAGCCCACGGGTATACGGAAAATTTTACGCCCGCGCCGAAACGCGGCATAAGGACTATTTCCATACGCCCGAAAATCAATCGCGATAAGGAAGAACGGGTTTTTCTCACAATCTTCATTTTATCATTTTTCATTGTTTTTATTGCTTTATTAATAAAGCGGTGCAAAAATGGCAAATAAAAAACTATAATAAACTTATGAAAAAACTATTAATATTAACTTTTGCTGTATTTGCTTTCGCGGCTTGCGCCAAAGAAAGCTCCAAACAACAGCCCTCTCCCGCCCCTGCCGCACAGGAAACGGCGGCCGTATACACTTTGCCTGCCGTTAACGGCGGAGAAGCTTTTGTTTTGAAGAAAACCGGCGCCGATAAGCCCGTTTTGGTGGCTTCCATGGCCGGTTTTTGCGGTTTCTGCAAGAGGATGATTCCTTATATCGACGAATTGGCCGGCAAGTATAAAGGCAAAAACGTTGACGTAATCATCGCTTTTGTGGACCAGAAATCCGACGAACTTAAGAACCTTGAACCCGTAAAAACAGTAAAGAACGTGAAGGTGTATTACAACGGTTCCCAGTTCGCTCAGGACAACGGCGTAAGCGGGTTCCCCACGATGCTCTTCATCAACAATAAAACCGGGGAAACGCAGAAATGGGTCGGCTTTGATCCCGGCTATGTGGACGTAATGTCCGCCGAGATAGACAAAGCTTTAAAATAGGTTTTGTTTCCGTAGAGATTAAAACCCCCGCCTAAAGCGGGGGTTTTTGCAAGCATTTTAAATTTGCAGGTCCGCTTCTTCCATACAAAGATAGACGTACGTTTGCGGAAACGCCTTTTTTAACGCCGGTCCGAGGGTTTGATAAACTTCTTTTCTAAGCGTTTTGGGGTAGCGCATTTTGCCGTCAAAATCCAAAAGAAATTCCCCGTCAAGAATTTTATTGTCTTTAAAGCGGCTTTCTATGCACTTTTTAAGTTCCCTGCTGAATCTTAAAGTGCCTATGCTTATCCAGGCTATTGATTCGGCGGGAACCGTATTTTTTATTTCTTCTATGACTTTTAGATAATTTTCCCGCCAGTTTTCGTGGATGATTACCGGGTCGAAATGAAAAGCCGTTTTGTATCCGTGCCGCGCGGCTTTTGCGGCGGCCGCCAAGCGGTTTTTTAAAGGCTGGGTCAGCGGTTCGGCCGAGGATATTATATTTTGCGGATTGACGCTCCAGCCTATTACTATATTCGGCAAAGCTTCAAGTTTAAGCAAATTTCCGATATTCGCGCTTTTGGTTTTAAACTCAAAATATTCGGGCCTGCCTTTAAAAAAATTTACTATGGCGGAGGAATACTCCGTAATATGGTCAAACAGCAAGGAATCCGTAAACTCCCCGCTGCCTATGCGTATATGCGGGAACGGGCCTTTGCGAAGTTTCGCCCCGTCTATTTTGCTTAAAAAATCTTCAATATTGGCCGGCAAAACCACCGCGTGAAGGTTCTGATATTGCTGAAGAAAGCAGTAGGAACATTCATAGGCGCAGCCAAACCCCAAATTTACAAGATTATAACCGCAGCAAAAGCAGTTTTTTGTGCAGGGGCACGGCTTTATGAAATCAAAATTTTCTTTTATTATTACAAGGTTTTCTTTGCGTTTGGAATAATTTGGACTGCCGCAAAAAGTTTTCTTTTCAAGCACGGTAAGCTTTGCTTTCGGGAATAAATCCAAAGCTCTTTTGGCCAAAGGGGAATTTAAAACCTCTTTTTCGATAAACAGATTTTTGGGATAAAATTCTTCTTGCTTGATTTCGGCGTCAGGCAGAGCCTGTAAGTCGAGCTTCGGCAGATAATAGCTTGAAGCCGGCGCTTTGCTGAAGCTTAAAGGATATCTTAAAGCCAAAAGAGATTTTTTTGCCTGTTCGAAGTTTTTTATTTTTTCTTCGCTTAAAATCTGTTTCGGTTCTAAGCCGTCCCTTTTGCATATTTCAAAAATCAGGCGGCTTATTTCCCTTTTTTTGTTTATGCCGGCTTCCGGCAGAAGTTCTTCCGCACGGAGAGTGGAATCTTCTTGAAGTTTAAGAAAGTCTTTCATTTATATAATCCAAATCCTCTTGTGTAAGTTGCCAAGCGGCGGCTGCGGCGTTTTCCGCAGCTTGTTTTGCGTTTCTCGCGCCGAACAGCGCAACCGCGCGCGGGCTTTGCGCCAAAACGAAGTTAAGCGCGGCCTGGGCTGGCGTCGCCTTATATTTGTTCGCTATGTCTTTTAAAACTTCCGCGGCCTTGGAAGCTTTTAAGAAAGCTTCCCCTTTATAGTATTTATAAAAAAAAGATTTGACGCTGCATCTGGGCAGGCACGGCTCTTTTTTGTATTTGCCGCTTAATATTCCTCCGCCCAGCGCGCCGTACGCCATAAAGACGGATTTGTTTTCCTCGCAGAATTTAAGGGGGGCTTCGTTTCTTTTTAATAGAGAAAATTCATTTTGAACAAAATCTATTTCGGCCGTTTCCGGCGTGCGGCGCAAAAGGCTTTCGTAAAAATTGCAAACGCCGAAGAATCGTATTTTCCCTTCTTTTTTCAGCTTTTCAAATTCCCCAAAGGTTTCTTCCAAAGGAGTGTTTCTGTCGGGCCAGTGTATAAGATATATATCTATATAGTCGGTCTGCAACCTTTTTAAAGAGGATTCCGCCTCCTCCCTTACGGCTTTTGCCGAAAGATCGAAAGAAACCGCTCTTTCACCGGGCTTAAGGCCGCATTTGGTCGCCAATATAACTTTATCCCTTCTGCCTTTTAACGCTTCGCCGGTAAGCAGTTCCGCGCGGTAATTGCCGTAAATCGGCGCGGTGTCTATTAAGTTTATTCCCTCGGACAATGCCGCGTGTATGGCTTTTATACATTCGCTTTTGTCGGCGGGGCCCCAGTCTTTTCCCGCGCCCATGGCCCAAGTGCCCAAAGCCAAACGGGAAAATTTGATTTCTTTTTTTTGAAAGTATAACATTACCAAATGCCCGTTGCCAGCATGAAGCATGAATCATGCACCGTTAATCCGGCTTTGCGCGCTTCCTGCGCGGCGGCTTCGCCGTAAGCCCCGGGTTGGAACCAAATTGTTTTTACTCCGCTTTCAACGGCCTGTTTTACGGCTTGTTCGGCAAGTTCCGGGCGCAAAACGATTATCATGGTATCGGGTTTTTCCGGCAGGTCCGAAAAGGCGTTGTAGATTCGGTTTTTTGCGTCCTGCGGCGTCTTCGGATTTACGCAGTAAACGTTCAATCCGTAATCTTTTATGTCTTTAAATATCTTATACCAATATTTACCCGTGTCCGAAGACGCGCCCATCACCGCGATAATCTGTTTTTCCATTGCGTCCCCTTAATATTTTAAAGGCCCAGGTTCGCCAAGCCGCCCATGGCCTGCGCGGCCATAGCTTGGGAATCTCTTACGGCTTTATTAAAAAGTTCCGCCAAATCTTTTTCGGCTTCTTCTTTGGAGAGATTCTTCAAATCCGTGAGGACTTTCATCTCTTTTACCTGCTGGGAACCGGAAATCGTCATTTCAAAATTTTTCGCCGGGCTTTCCACTTTTATCACCATTTCGTCCAAGCGTTTTTTTACTTCCGTCATCGTTTTTTTAAGTTCCATTAATTTTTTCAAGTTGTCAAACATTCAATTATCTCCTAAAAAATAAATTTCATGCGGGCGCAAAAACACCAAGGCCCCTTTTATATTTTTACCTTTAAAAAGAAGTTTAGCTGCTTTAAGGTAAATTTCAAGCTGGGCCGAGTACTTTTCGGCGTTTTGCCGAACCTGCTCTATATTAATATTATCAGATTTAAACTCCGCTATAAATACGCTTCCTTGCGCGTCTTCAAACACTGCGTCTATAATGCCGTTGGCGTAAATGCCCGTTTGAGGATCTTTCATGCTGAAAGGCAGTTCCGAAGCTTTACACTCCATTGCCGCCAATTTTTTGAAAGCGTCGCTTTTTGCAAAACTTTCGGTTATGTTTTTTGCGGCGGAAATTTCCTTTGCGTTTTTTACGGGATTTGCCCCTTCTTCCGCGGCGGCTTTATCGGCGTTTGGCCGTTCTCCGTTAAACATCTGCGCAAGCATGCGGTGGCAAATTCTGCCGGTAAGCATGGCCGAAGCCTGCGCGGGGCCGAGTTCTTCTTGACGGTTTGAGCCGCTCGGCGTAACCGGGCTTTCTTGCATGGCGGCGTCATAGCGTGCGCTTCTCTCAAGCCAGGCTTCGCGCCACAGTTTGAACTTTTCCGGGTTTTGTTCCGCGCGCGTTTTACCGCCGAGGCGTAAGCGCAAATCGTTTTCTTTAAAAGGAATATAAACGGCTTGGCAAATTCCGTCAAGCAATGTCGCGGGCGCGCCGTCCCCGGGATAGCAGCCCGCGTTAAGCAAGGGCGCGGCCAAAGTTTTTTGTGCGTCTTTTGCGCCCGTTATCAAAAGTTTTTCTTCGGCTCTTGTAAGCGCTACATAAAGTATTCTAAGTTCTTCGGCTTTGGCGTGCAAATTATTGGCTTGCTCCAAAAAAACATAAGATAAATCTTTTACTTTGCCAAGCCTCGGCGCGGCTGAAGCGGAAAGCCAGTCACTCAAAATCTGCGGAGCTTTTTTATTGCCTTTGTTTTGTTCTTTTGTGATATCGTAAATTATCACAACGGGGGACTGAAGCCCTTTGGATTTGTGTATGCTCATAAGTTTTACCGTGTCCAAAGATTCTTCGGCCAAAGGCGATTCTCCTTCTTTTTCCATTTCCTTAAAATAATGTTCCAAGTGATATATAAACTGAGGCAAAGTCAAAATCCCGGCATTTGTAAAACGTCTTGCCACGTCCATAAATTTGGATATGTTCGCGCCGGTTTGTTCGCTTGCGGAGCATAAAATTTGCATTTCTTTAAATTTGGTTTCAAAAAGCAGATAATTTATAAACTCCTCAAGCGGCAGGCTCTGCGCGCGCCGGCATATTTCTTTAAGCGCGCCGTATTTGGAATTGACGTACTCGTCTTTTGCGTCCGCGTAAATGTTAAGCAAACCGTTTTGGGACAGGTTTAAAATCTCTTCGTCTTTTATAAGGCAGAGCGGGCTTCTTAAAACGCCGACGAGGGCCGTTCTGTCTGCCGGATTTTGGGCCAATTTTAAGAGATTTAAAATGTCCTTAACTTCCTGCGCCTGATAGAAGTTTTTGTTTTCTTCCACGCTGTAACTTATGCCGGCGCTTTTAAAGGCGTCAATCAAAACGTCAAGCCCGGTTGCGCTTCTGTAAAGTACGGCTATGTCTTTATAAGTCATTGCGCGGCCGGAAGAAAGCTTCGTTTTAAAAGCGTTTTCTTCTATCCATGAGGTTATTATACCGGCCTGAAAAGCGCGCATATCTTCCGCGCTTGTTTTGTTTTCGCCCGCGTCGGCTATTATAAGGCTGACAGGCTCGGGTTTGTATGATTTGGTGTGGTTTATCGGCACATATTGCGGCTGAACGTTTCTTTGCGCTTTAATCGCTCGTTCGCCGAATTTGTTTGCGTAAGCCACAATGTTGGACGAGCTTCTGAAGTTGCTTTGCAAAAAACATTTTACCGCTCCCTGCTTAAGCATTGCGTCGGTAAAAGTGTCATAAGCGGCGATATCCGCTCCTCTGAAGCGGTAAATGGATTGTTTCGGGTCGCCCACTATAAACAATTTGCCCGGTTGAAGGGAAATATCCATCCAGTCGGAGGCCTGCGTTTCGTCGGCTTCGGCCAAGTATAAAAATATTTCGCCCTGCTCCGGGTCTGTGTCTTGAAACTCGTCTAAGAGTATACTGCGGTATTCCTCTTTAAGGGTTTGCCTTACGTGTAAACGGTTCTTAACCAAATCCCTTGTTTTAAGTATCATTTCGTCAAAGCTTATAAGGCCGGATTTCTGTAAGGCCTCTTTCGCTTTCGGCAGGGAACCGCTTACGGCTTCCC
>NZ_CALGEO010000007.1:0-56533 GCF_937881865.1 Candidatus Proelusimicrobium excrementi | reverse complement strand
CGTCCCCGTCCCGGCAGCTTGAAAGCTTCAAAAAAAGGCTGGAGCGCATTCCGGCCGATAAACCGGTAAATATAGATTTGGAAATTAATCTTGAACCTAAGCTTCGCCCGTCCGAATTATCGGAGGCTTTACCCTCGGAAAGCGCTTCAAGGCCGATAGCCGCTCCTTCAAGGCTGCAGGCTTCTTTGGAAGCGGCGGAAAAGCAGGCCCTTACGCGCTCTTTCAGCAGATCGTTTTCTTTAAGGCCGTCGACCGAGCAAGAACGCAAGGACTATTTGGAGAGAATTTTTAAAGGCTTAAACGAAGTTCTTGAAAACGCTTCCAAGGATTATAATGTGCAAATGTCGATACGCGGCGGCGCGGTTGTTAATGATACTTCCGTCTTAAAAAATAACTCCAACGCAAATACCAAAGCCGCTTATAATCCTTATATGGTAGGCAATGATATGGGCCTGTGGGTTGCGGGAAAAGGCTGGGTTAAATACGTAAAGGAAGTCGGCCAAGAAATTTCGTCCAGGCTTAAAAGCGGCGACGGCCGCGATTGGCTTATAGCAGGGCTTTCCGCTCTTACTTTAGGGGAAGGAAAAGAAGCTTTGGAAGCGTTTACGCAGGCGTACTCCGCCGGGCTTAAAACCAATGATAAAACTTTGCGGGAGCTTGCTCTTTTGGGGCGCGGCACCGCCTATATAATTTTGGGCGGAGAAGACGAAGCCCTTAAGGAATATGAAAAAACGCTTCAGTTTAACTCGGAAAATAAAATAGCTTTGGAAAATAAAAATATATTGTTGAGTGAAAAATAATTATGCGTAAATACGGCCAGCATTTTTTGGTAAACAAAGGAATAATAGATAAAATAACCGATGCGGTTATAGACAACATGGAAGGGGCTTTGGTTGAAATCGGCCCCGGCAAAGGCGCGATAACGACGGCCCTTTTGGAACGCGGGGTAAACAATTTTACTTTAATTGAAATCGACCCTGAAATGGCCGATTATCTTAAGAACAATCTTCCCGAATATGCGGAAGTTGAAATAAAAAACAATGATTTTTTGAAAGAGGATTTATCGTTCCTTCCCGAAAGCCCGGTAACATTTGTCAGCAATTTGCCTTATATAGACGCGGCGGAAATACTGCTTAAAGTTTTGTCCGCGCCCGGCTTGCACGCGGCCGTTTTTATGTTCCAGCGCGAACAGGCTCAGCGTTTAACGGCTAAGCCGGAAAGCAAACATTACGGGCCTTTATCGGTTTTGTTTCAGGCTTCGGCTTCGGCAAGGAGCATATGCCGCGTAAGCCCGGGCAGTTTCAATCCTCCGCCGAAAGTAGACAGCGAAGTCCTGCTTATTATGCCCAAGGGCCAAATAGAATTTAAATCCGCAAAGCATAAAAAAGATTTTACGGAGTTGGTGAAATCCGTTTTCGCTTACAGGCGCAAAACAGTACTTAACGCTTTATGCGAAGTCTTCAAAAAAGATAAAGATTTGCTTGGGGCGGCTTTGCAAAAAGCCGGAGTTAAAATATCCGCCCGCGCCGAAGAACTCAGCCCCCGCAAATACGCCGACTTGGCTTTGGCTTTGGACGGCATTATTTTTTAACTTTTTTAAGTTCCTTATAAATAAAGTCCAAAGTGCGGCACAGCTTCTTAAATTGAGTACAGCCCTTTGCGTCGATAAATGGAAAGCAGCCTATCCTTAAAGAATTTTCTTTTACGGAAGAATATTTTTCTATCCCGTCGATAAGGTTCGCCCGCTTCATTGCGGCTAAGGCTTTGTTTATTTGCGAGTCTTTAATGTCAGGGTCGGCTATTTTTAAGGTCAGAGTGGTAAAAGAGCGGTATTTTTCTTCTTCTATAAGCGGTTTAAGCCACCGGCTTTTTTGAGCATAATTTAAAACCGTTTCCGCGTGTTCAAGCGTCAGCGCCTGCATATTTTTCAGTCCGCCGCGCTTTAACATATAAGCGCAGGCTTTCCCTATCGCCCAAATCGTAGTATTGCAAGGAGTGTTAAAAGGCTGAAATATTAAGGCTTTTTGCACCGCGCGGGACAAATTTAAAAAATACGGGATTTCTTTTTTGCGCTCGGCGGCCAAAGCGCGTTTTACGGCCGCGGGGCTTAAAAAAATCACGCAGGTTCCGCCCGGCGCGCCGAAAGCTTTTTGCCCGGCAAAGAGCATTACGTCAAAGCACACGGGCAGAGCTCTTGCCCCGGCGCAGGAGGTCGCGTCCCAGGCGACGAGAGTGTTTTTACCTTTGCGCGCATATATTTCTTTTAATAATATATCCGGCAAAGCAAGGCCTGTGGAAGTTTCATTAGGGGTAAGCAAAACCAAAGAGGACTTTGCATTCAGTTTGTTTGCGCTTTCCGGGTTTTTATAATCAAAATCTACGAAATCTTTTTTTACGTCGGGCGGCAAGGCCCCGCATATTTTTTTGTTCCATAATTCCGAAAACGCCCCCAAATTTAAGCCCGATACGCTTCCTTCGTTTAAGCTCCACGCCACGGCGTCCATGGCGGCCGTCGCTCCGCCCGGAAAGAAAATTACCAAATAATCTTTTGGCAGCTTGAATAATTTTTTTAAATCAAGCGCGGTCTTTTTGTATAGTTCCTGCGTTATAAACGGAGTTCTGTGGCGTCTTTCAAAAAAAGTTTCCGCAAGCGCAGTTTCGCGCACCTCTTCCAAGCCTTGCGCCGGGCCGGCGGCAAAGGTGGAAGAGGGTAAAAAGCTTTGCGGTATTTTCATATCAGGCGTTCATTGATTTAAGTTTGAACTCAAGAATGCGCTCGTTCATGTTGAAAGGGCGAAGTTCGTCCAACCCGAGGTTGACCACGGCTTCGTTGATAACGTCCTTCATCGGCATTCCCATGGTTATTTTGCCTTTTTTGTTAAGGTAGAACTTGGCCGTATCCAGCATAAGGTCCTTGGTTACAAGGCCGATGATTTCGCTGCCGGTTACTTTAACGCCGCGTTTTTTTGCTTCGGCGACGCAAGTTTCGTAAACCACGTATAAAGGCGTTCTTTTATAGTCTTCCAAATTCATTGAAATTTGGCATTTGCCGTATTCTTCTATATACCAGCCTATTGCTTTTACGGCTTTTAAAATGCCGGTGCCGCTGTGATTCTTGCCGCTTTCGCGGATTACGGCGGCTATTTCTTTGGCGATTGACACGTCTTTGGTATCCAAATTGACGTTATAGGCTATAAGGCAGTTCCTTGCGCCTATTGATATCGCGCCGGATTTTTTTACCGTGGCGTTATATGCGTTCGGGCCGAAGTCCGGCGGAGTGTTCTGCAGTTTTATGGCCAGGTGTTCATACTCTCCGCTGCGTATATAAGATAAATCTTTGCGCGCCAAAGTGCTTGCCGCATAGCCGTATAAATAAACCGGTACGCCCAGCTCCGCGCCGACTTGCGCCCCCAAATCCTGCGCTATTTCCACGCATTCTTGTATATCGGCTTTGGCTATCGGTATGAAAGGGCAGACGTCAACGCAGCCAAGGCGCATATGCTTGCCGTGATGTTTGGACATATCAATAAGCTCATAACTTTTTTTAATGCAGGCAAAGGCCGCCTTTTTTACTTCCTGCGGGGTGCCGGCAAAAGTTATTACCGTGCGGTTTACGTCATAACCGCTTTCGGCGCCCAAAAGTTGAATATCGGCGCTGTTTTTTACGGCGTCGACTATGGCTTTAATGACTTTTTTATCGCGTCCTTCCGAAATGTTGGGGACGCATGCTATCGTTGACATCTTTTTTACCTCTGTTACTTAACTTAATTCTAAATTATATATAATTTACGGCTTTTGCTGAATATCGGCCGCTTGGCTTTTGACTATCCAAAAACTGCTTTCATGTCCGCGCGGGTGGCACGGCGCAAAGATTTTATTTAACAGTTCGGGGTGTTCTTTCCTTAAATACGCGCTCGGGAAGACGGGCTTATAACCGCCAGAGGTAAGCAGAATCGCCAAACAGGCCTGCTCGTTAAAAGCCCACCAAAGCCAGTCTTCGTCTTGGGGGTAATCATCCGGCAGGAAGATATCATGAAAGTGTATATAAACCCCGTTGGGCAGAGCCGGCAAAACCTGAAGGAGCAGAACTTCCAAATCCGTTCCGGGCATAAACAGGTGGGATGCGTCAATAAATAAAATATCCCCGGCTTTTAAATCGCAAAGCAAAGGCAGGGGCACTTTATCCAAAGTGCAGTTAAAAAACTTACTGCAGAGTTTTGATTCCCCGTGCAGTTCTTTTGGATTGACGGAATATAAAAGCGTGTTCAAACCTTCGTCTTTGACGGCCTGCGCCAAAAAACGGGTGGAAAACCCGGTGCCGACTTCCACTATTTTTGCCGGTTTTAGTTTCCTTACCAAAGTGTAAGCCATTGCGCCGTCGACGCCGCAGAACCAGTCTTGATTAAAACGCGGCGCAAGCGGAGTCAGCTTTGAACTTTTTTTGAAAGTTTCAAAAATTTGATTGTAATTTTCGGCTTCGCGGCAGAGAGCTTCAAATGCGTTAATGTTTTTTTCCAAAACGGCTTTTACGGATTTAAGCGGATATAAATCCGGCCTGCGGCAATTGTCGTTTGCGTAGGGATACGGCGTGTAATATCCGTATTTTTTGCCGGGCAGCCCCAGCTGTTTTAAGACGGTGGCGCAGCCTTGCGCGGCGCGTTTAAAAAGTTTTTTTGTTTTCATATTTTTCCAAATAAGCGCAAAATTATATTATTTATTGTATAATTTAAGGGAGGATAAAATCCTCTACGTCTCTTTGAGACTTAAAGTTAATAAACAAGGAAGTAAATGTAATGGCAAACGGAAAAGTAAAGTGGTTTAATGATCAAAAAGGTTATGGCTTCATAACCCCTGAAGACGGTTCAAAAGATCTTTTTGTACACTATCAGGAAATTCAAGGCGACGGTTTCAAAACCTTAGCTGAAGGTCAGGAAGTAACCTTTGAAGTCGTAGAATCCGAAAAGGGTCCTAAGGCTGTAAAAGTCTCAAAGAAATAAAACACTTTTTTGACTAAAACCTCAGCAGCCTTTGGTTGCTGAGGTTTTTTTGCGTTTGCCGAGGATGTGAAAAGGTGTCTAACGTATTTAAAATTTTGAAAAGCGATAAACCCGGTTCCGTCGGTTTGCTGCTTAGGATTGCAATCCCTTTGATAATAACAACCTCGTCGGCCAGCTTAATGCAGTTTACGGACAGAATGTTCCTTTCTTGGTATTCCGCCGACGCTTTGGCCGCATGTCTGCCGGCGGGTTTGATTTCTTTTTCAATGGTGTCTTTTTTTATGGGCACCTGCGGATACACCAGCGTATTCGTGGCGAATTATTACGGGCAAAAACGTTACGCCAGGCTCAGCGTGGCTTTGTGGCAGGGCGTTTTGGTCGGGGCGTTTTTCGGCGTGATTATAGCGGCTTTGGTGCCGCTGGGCCTGTTCCTTATAGGGCTTTCCGACCATGCGCCGGAAGTTAAAATTTTGGAAAAGCAGTACTTTACCATTTTAACTTTGTTTGGCGGCATTACTATAGTAAACAACGCTTTGGCAGGGTTTTTCAGCGGGCAGGGCAGAACGGCGGTTACGATGACGGTCAATATTATAGGAAATATCCTTAATATATTGCTCTCCTACGTAATGATATTCGGCAAGTACGGCTTTGCGGAAATGGGTATAAAAGGGGCGGCGTGGTCTACCGTGATAAGCGGCGTCAGCGTAACGGTTATTTTCTTTTGCATTTTATTCAGCCCGAAGATTAACTCCAAATTTAAGTTGGGGCGGTTGTTCGGCTTTAATAAGCAGGCCGCTTGGAGGCTGATTAAATACGGCTTGCCTAACGGCTTTGGCTTTGCCATGGATATTTTTTCCTTTTCGGTGTTTGCTTTCTTTGTCGGCAATATCGACAAAATATCTTTGGCGGCCAGCAATATCGTGATGACTTTGCAGTCCATAGTGTTTATGCCCCTTATGGGGCTGGCTATAGCCACGCAGATACTTATGGGGCAGTATGTAGGGCGCAAACAGCCGGATTTCGGCGTAAAAACCACAAAGACCGCTTTAAAAACCGGGGCGTTTTACGTTATTTGCATAACCGCGGCTTTTTACTTTTTCCCGCACTTCTTTACGGGCTTTTTTGAGGGTAATGTAATTACCGAAGATATGCGCCTTATCCAGCGGCAAACGGTTCCGCTTTTGCATTTGCTTTGCATTTTCACTTGGGGCGATTTGACTTATCTTTGCTTCGGCGACGCGATAAGAGGCGCGGGCGACACCAAATTCCATATGAAAGCCATGACTTTTTGCGGAATATTGCTTGTATTGGGCAGCTGGCTGATAGTAGGCGTTTTCGGCGGGGGAATAATCGCGGCGTGGAGTTGGATTACAACTTACGCGTGGCTTACAGGCATAATTATGGGCTGGAGGTTCTTCAGCGGAAAATGGCGCAATATCGACATAACTAAATAAGCTCTTGCTCCTTTTATACAAACAAAAACCCCCGGCCTGAAACCGGGGGATATTTTTTAAATTAGGCTGTTTACCACTTTTTGATTTTTTTGGTTATGTAAGTAGCCAAACAAACTTTAAAAAGTCCTCCGAGCAGGAAGGGATAGAAACCCAAAGCGAAGGCGTGTTCGGTAAGCATCATAAGCCAAAGGCTGCCGGTGGTAAGGATTATAAGTTCGCCGGCGGTAAAAGCCAGGAAAGCGGTATAAACGTTCTTTACTATTTTCGCTTCAAACAAATAACCTATAAAATAAGCCGCTATCACAAAGCCCAAAAGATAGCCGGCCGTAAACATACCGGCGTTCAGCACCGGCAGGCCCATAAGGCCCATGGCTATATAAGTAAGCACGGAAAGCGCGCTTTTTCTGCCGAGTGCGGCCGCCACCAAAAGTGTGGCCAGCGTCTGCATTGTTACGGGCACAGGGTTAAAAGGCAAAAACATAGCTATTTTGGAAAGTAAAGCTATAAACAGGGCCCCGCCGATTATAGCGGAAAGTTCCTTTGAAATTACATTTTTTATCTTCTGTACAAGTTCCATTTTATGACTTTCCTCTTGTGTAAATGCTCTTTAGTATATTATATAATAAATATAGATATGGTAAGTAAGCGCCTTTTAAAACTGTTTTTGTGCGCGTGTTTGCTTTTGCCGTGTTCTTCTGCGGCGGACGCGGCCTTGTTTTCCGCGCCTGACAAAGCCTTTACGATAGATCTTCCTTCCGATTGGAAGACGTCTTCCAAAAAAGGCGCGGTTCTCTACGCGAAAAACGGAAAGGCGACTTTTCAAATAGACGCTTTAAAAAAATGCTCGGATTTGGCCTGCCTTGAAAGCGCGATAAAAAAGGACATATCTTCCACAAAATCCAAAAAGTTTAAAATACTGGTAAACACTTATACCGGCGAAACTATAAAAAGGACGGAGTTTTCCACTTCCGATCCTTTGCTTTCATTCAATTTTACCGGCGGCGGATCGGATTTTACTTACGGATATTTTTTGGCCGATTCCAAAGCTTACAAAGTGGAAATAAAAGGCCTGCCTTATGTTGAAGCGGATTTGATACTTTCTTTTATTTCTCCCGCGCCCAAGCCGGTTGAGTTTGCCGGCGCGGATACCGCCGCGGAAATGACCGATTTGCAAATGGGGGATATCTCAATCGACGAACAGCCTTTGGTTGAGGAAGAAGTCTCCGCCATTTTAAACGACGAAGATTCCTCCTTGGGCGAAGCCCCCAAAAACATTAAAGAAACGCCGAAACTCCAAGCCAAGGAAGCAAAAGTAAAAATTAATTTAAAATCCGCCGGCTGGGCCGGGGGGTTGCTGGTTGCGGTAATGGTTTACGTTTTGCTGTTGGTGTGCCTTTTCGCCCTGCGGTTATTTTTCCCGGCGAAGCCCGTTCGCGCGCATTCAAATCCGCGCTCCGTTTACCCGGTACGCGGCAAAAGATTTTACGGTTCGCCGGATTTGTTCTTCAGGTTTTATGATAATCAGGGAAATAATTTTATAACGACTTCTCCGCGCTGGGGCGGGATTTTTACCGGGCTCGGGCTGGCTTCGGCTTTGTTCTTTTTCCTGCTGAAAGTTTTGTTTATTTTCCTGATAACGGGTAATTACGTAAAACTTCATCCCGTGCTTATAAACACCGCGCTTTCTTTGTGTTCTTTGTTTTCCGTTTTCGGTTTGCTGATATTTTGCGCCGGCGTTTTGACGACTTTCCTTTTCGCCTCAAAATTTTATTTTTACAGCGACAGAGGCTCCCTGGCTTTCCGCTGCGTGCGGCAGGGATTTTCTGTATTTAAAGAGGAATACGCCGTCGCCAACGCCAAGAACGCCATAATCTTCCGCATCAGCCGCGACCGTTTCCGCCTTACCCGCCGCTGGACGGTCTACTCCGGGGAGGAAATAATCGCGCTTATCAGGGAAGCTTCCCTTATTAAAGCTTTGCTTCGCAAATGCTGCGGGCACCTGTGCGGATTTTTAAGGACGGAATACGTCATTAAAGGGCGGGTGGAATCTTCCGGCGGGGTCAAGTATGAAAAGAACATTTTTACCAAACTTACCTGCGAAATCGACAAGCCCGAAGCAATCGACAGCAAAATACTCATAATCGCCTGCGCCGTCATATCGATGCGCGACAGGGATAAATGGTATCCTTGGGTAAACTAAATCTTGCGGAGGTGTTATGAAAACCGCCTTTCTGCTTTTAAGCCTTCTTTTTGCGCCGTTGTGTCTTTTTGCCGAAACTTTCCCGGAAATATCTTCCGTTTTTGACGGAAGCGAAACTTTAAAAAACGCGCAGTTTTCCGCATATGCAAAATATGCCGGCGGGGAGGAAATCGTCAGCATAAATCCGTCTTTGCGCCTTTCCCCCGCAAGCGTACTTAAGCTTTTTACCACCGCCGCGGCTTTTGATTTGCTCGGCCCCGATTTTACCTTTGAAACCAAAATTTACTACAGCGGGGAAATCAAAGGCAAAAAACTTGTTGGCGACGTCTATATTAAAGGTTCCGGCGATCCGACGCTGGGCTCCGCGCGTTTATCGTCCGTGCCCGATTTGCCCGTTTTGGCCAAAAGCTGGGCCGATCGGTTTAAGGAAGCCGGCATAAGCAAAATACAAGGCAATATTTACGTTGATAATTCCGTTTTCAGCGGCGTGCTTCTGCCTTGGCGAACCAGTTATCAAAACATAGGCAACTATTACGCCGCCCCGAGCGACGGCCTCAGCGTACGCGATAATTCTTACGAGATTTATTTCGCCCCCGTTTCCGAAGACGGCGCTAAAGCCGAAATACTTAAGACCGAGCCGGAAATGTCCAATTTAAGTTTGCAAAGTTACGTAAAAGGCAGTGCGGCGGTCAGAGGGGAAAACACTTTCGTAAATTTTGTTCCGGCCAGCGCGGAAGTGCAGATATTCGGCTCCGTCCCTTTAACTTCGGCTCCAGTAAAAATATCGGCCGCAATGCCAAGCCCGGCTGCTTTTATGGCGGATTATTTTAAGCGCGCTTTGGAGGAAAACGAAATCCAGGTAAAAGGGGCCGCCCTATTAAATTCGCCCGAAACTTATGAAGATAAAACTTTGCTTTTCAGTTATTTTTCGCCCTCTTTAAAAGAAATTGTGGAGTACACCAATAAACGCAGTTTTAATCTGTACGCGGATACTATTTTAAGGAGCTTAAGCGCTTACGGGGGCGGCTCCGGCAGTGCGGGTGAGGGTGTAAGGAAGGTAAAAGAATTCCTTGAAAGTATGGAAATAGATTTTTCCAACTTTGACGTTTTTGACGGGAGCGGCCTTTCCAGAGACGATATAATCGATTGTAAAATGACGGTTGAAATGCTGGAAAAGGTTTTGGAAAAACCTTACGGCGAAACTTTTATGCACACTTTACCCGTCGCAGGCGATCCTGAAGACGCCGGGACGATGTCCAGGCGGCTTAAGTACAGCAGCGCGGCTTACGGAGCTTTTGTTAAAACTGGTTCTTTGGACAGGGTCCGCGCGGTGGCCGGTTATACAAGCGATTACGCCGGGCGCAGAATAGTTTTTTGTTCGCTGGTAAACAACTATTACGGAAGAATGCGCCAAGTGGACGAAGTTCACGACGCTTTTATAAGCGGGCTTTCCGATATCGGCCTTAATAAGAAGCCCGCCGCGCGCCAAGTCAAAAAATAATGATATAATAAAATATCGGAGGCGAGCCATGAAACTTAAAACGCTTTGTTATGTGTTCCGTATGAAAACGGCCGCCTTTTTATTTATATAATCCGCGCTTTACAGGTGCGGTTTTTTTATGTTCAGGAGATTTAACCATGCAAAAAGATATCGTAAGTGAAGCTTTGATGAGCCGTATTTTGGATAGAATCGCCAATGAAATCCTCGAAAGATACGAAGACACCAAAGACTTGTGCCTCGTCGGCATAAAAACGCGCGGCGTGCATATAGCCAAGAGACTTCAGGATAAAATCGAAAAATTTTCCGGTATTAAACTGCCCTTGGGCGAACTTGATATTACCCTCTACCGCGACGATCTTACCACCGTCGCGGCCGATCCTCAAATGAAAGCCGCCAATATCGGTTTTGACATTAACGGCAAAAACATAGTTATAGTTGACGACGTCCTTTATACCGGGCGCACGGTGCGCTGCGCGCTTGACGCCATTATGGACTGCGGTCGTCCGCGCAAAGTTGAACTTATGGTTTTGGTGGACAGAGGCCACAGAGAAATCCCGGTAATGGCTGATTATATCGGCAAAACCGTAGTTACAGCTGATGACGATATTATCCATGTTCATATTAAGGAACATGACGGCGACGACAGAATTGTGCACAATATCGGCGGGCAGAGGAAGTAGGTTTTGGAAGGCTGGCGGCTTGCCGTCAGCCTTTTTTATATTAAAGGAGAGGTGATTTTATGAAAAAGCCTGATTTTGACGCTTGGTGCAGAGCATATGCGGACGCGCGTATGAAAGAGGAGTACGGCTCGGCCGATTTATGCCCGGATGATGACGCCTATTACGCTTATTTGGAAGAAGCCGGCGGTGAATATTTTTCGCTGTTCTGCTTTGATGACGAAGAGGCTGGAGAAGAAGATTAATCTTTAAGATTAAAAATGGTAAATGATATCAAAAAAATGAAAGTTTAATTAAGCCCGCCGCATTTTATTTTAATTTTTCCCCGTCTTAAAAGGCGGGGAATTTTTAACATTTCGGCGCGCGTTTTATAAACTTTGGATTTACGGCGTCCGGTTTAATAAAAAAGCGTTTTGCGCCGCGTCTGTTTTTAGACGTATTTTCCCTATAAAAAATAGTAAAATATATTTGTATACCCTTATGCCTTATGGAGAGGGGGCGTAAAGGGGATTTTAACTCTCCGAGGAGATTATTTTATGCCGTTGTGGATATTTAGGGTTTCGGCTTTGATAGGCTGCCCTTTCTTGATGTACGCTTTTATCGCTCAGGACGCCCACAGTATTTTTATGGGCTTTCTTTGCGGAGTTATACTCGTAATGGCGGAGCATTTTTTAAGCAGTATCAGGTTCTTAAGCGCGATGATAGGCATTTTCGGCGCGCTGGTAGGTTATATGCTGTATATCCTTATGGATTATACCGTGGCTCACATGACCGTGCCCGATATCATTGAATACTGGCAGAAGTATCATATAATTTTTGCCGCGGTGCTGACGGTAATGGGCGGTTTCTTAACCATTATCCGCGCAACCGAACTTGAAGGCCTTGCCAAAAAAGGCCGCCATATAAAAATAGCCGACATGAGCGCGCTTATCGACGGAAGAATCGTTGACCTTTGCGAAACCGGCTTTTTGGGCGGAGTTATAGTAATCCCCCAGTTCGTGCTGGAAAAATTAAACGCCGCGGCTTCTTCAAAAGATCCTTTGCAGAAAGCCAAAGGCAGACGCGGGCTTGATATCGTAACCCGCTTAAAGGAATTAAAATCCGTTCCCGTAAAGATTACTTCCAAAGCGCCGGAAGGCGAAACCACCCCGGAAAAGCTTGTTTCTTTGGCCGGATATTTTAAAGGGGAAATCGTTACGATAGATTTTAACGTCAACAAGGAAGCCGCGATAGACAATATCCCCGTGCTTAATATTTGCGATTTGACTACGGCCCTTAAACCGGTTGTCTTGCCGGGGGAAAACATGTCCCTCTTCGTTATGAAAGAAGGCAAGGAAAAGGAACAGGGCATAGCTTACCTTGACGACGGAACAATGGTCGTTGTGGAAGACGGCAGGAAATGGATCGGCAAAAGGGCGGAAGTTTCCGTTTACTCCATTTTGCAGACTTCGGCCGGAAGAATGATTTTCGCCAAAATAAAACAGGACTAAAATGGATATTACCGGCGCGATTATATTGGCCGGCGGCCAAGGCAGCAGAATGGGCCGCCCAAAACAAATGCTTCCTATAGCGGGCAAGGCGGTATTAGTCCGCAGTATAGAGGCTTTGCGCGCCGTCGCTTCCGTAAGCAAAATAGTCGTAGTTACTACGGAAGAAAATTTTAAGGAAGTTTCCTCGCTTTTCCCCGGCCTTATACACGCTTTGCCGGGGGAAAGCAGAATACTTTCCCTTCAAAACGGGCTTAAAGCTTTGGGTGGGGCCGATTTGATAGCCGTCCACGACGGCGCGCGCCCCTTGGTAAGCCCGCAGAGCGTCAAAGCCTGCCTTGCCGCGGCTAAAACATATCGCGCGGCCGTGCTTTGCGTCCCCGTTAAAGACACTATAAAACAAGTCAAAGACGGTTTTGTAGAAAAAACGCTTGACAGAAGCCTGCTTTGGGCGGCGCAGACTCCGCAGTGCTATGACGGCGCGACGTTAAGGCTCGCCATGGAAAAATACGGCTCTTTTAAAGACGCCACGGATGAATCCCAGCTGGTTGAAAAGCTGGGCGTAAAAGTGAGAGTGGTTCCTTCCGAGTATGAAAACATTAAAATAACCACTCCGGAAGATTTAATTATCGCAGAGGCTTTATTATGCAGACAAAAATAAAATTCGGCTTCGGTTTTGACATACACCGCTTGGCCGAAGGCCGCAAGTTGATAATGGGCGGCATCGAAATAAAACACAACAAAGGCCTTTTGGGCCACAGCGACGGGGACGTCGTGCTTCACGCCATATGCGACGCGGCTTTGGGCGCAATAGCCGCGGGCGAAATAGGCGTATTTTATCCGCCGACGGATGTTTCAATCGCGGGGATATCAAGCGTAGTAATAGCCAAAAGGGTTTTGGAAGTGCTTAAAGAAAAGGGCGCGGAAATAACCCACATTGACGCCACTGTCGTGGCGGAAGAACCTAAAATGCGTCCGCATTATGACGCCGTCAGGAAATCCCTTAACGAGATTTTCGCCATAGGTTTGGAAAACATCAGCTTTAAAGCCAAAAGCCATGAAGGCTTGGGCGAAATAGGCCGCGGGGAGGCTATCGCCTGCTATGCCGCGGTAACAGTAAACTTAAGGAGCCAAAACTAATGATTAAAACAATCTTGTCTTTACTTTGCGCGGCGGTGCTTTTGGGCGCATGTACCAGCTATAACCAAAAAAATTATAAAAAATACAACGGCATAAGCTACGAAGAATACGAAAAGCAGCGCAAAGAGCAGCAAAATCAAACCCAGATTGAATATATTGATGAAACCGTCGGGGAAGAAGATATAGAAGATCCTTACGCCACACCGTTGGAAATAACGGAAGAAGACGTTGTTGAAAGCGTAAACAGTTCCTACGGGGAAGCCGTGGTGGTTATGGCTTCAAAGAAAATTTCTTTGGGCAAAGACGCCGGCTATAAAGAAATGGAAATGTTCCAAACCGCTTTGGATTCCGCTTACGGGACGGCGTTTTCCCATTACAGGGCGGACGGTTTTACTTACGCCATGAGCCCGGCCGGAACGGTCAATCCGCTTTCCGTTATGGACGTACAATGTATTTTGAGCGAGAGTTTCGCCACCGCCAAAGGCAAAGCGGTTTGCGATTATTTCTTCAGCCAAATACCTGTAGAGTACGCCAAGGAAAAAGAAAATGCTAAAAATTTATAATACACTTACCAAAAACAAAGACGCTTTTACGTCTTTAAATAAGGATTTCGCCACGATGTACTGCTGCGGGCCGACCGTCTACAATTACGCGCATATCGGCAATTTGCGCACTTACATTTTTGAAGATTTGCTTGTAAGAACTTTATCAGCCGATATGCCCGTTAAGCATGTTATGAACGTAACCGACGTAGGGCATTTGACTTCCGACGCGGACAGCGGGGAAGATAAAATGGAGCTCGGCGCGGCGCGCGAAGGCAAAAGCGCGTGGGACATCGCCAAGTTCTACGAAGGCAAATTCTTTGAGGATTTCGACTCCCTAAACTGCAGGCGCCCCACCGTTACGGCGCGCGCGACGGAACATATCAAGGAGATGATAGCCCTTGTAAAAAAATTGGAAGAAAAGGGTTACACTTATAAAACTTCCGACGGAATTTATTACGATACTTCAAAATTCCCTTCTTATCACAATTTGGTAGGGCGCGCACATATCGACGGGCTTAAAACCGGCGCGCGCGTGGATTTTAACGACGAAAAACGCAATGCCAGCGATTTCGCCCTTTGGAAGTTCTCCCCTACGGATAAACAGCGTCAAATGCAGTGGGACAGCCCTTGGGGCGTCGGATTCCCGGGCTGGCATATAGAATGTTCCGCCATGGCGATGAAATATTTGGGCGACACGCTTGACATTCATTGCGGAGGCATAGACCACGTGGCCATCCACCACACCAATGAAATAGCCCAGGCTGAGGGCGCTACCGGCAAAAAATACGTGCGCTATTGGGTGCACGGGGAATTTTTGATAATGACAAACGGGAAAATGTCCAAATCTTCCGGCGGGTTTGTTACCGTTCAAACTCTTAAGGAAAAGGGTTACAGCCCGCTTGATTATAGATATTTATGCTTGGGCGCGCATTACAGAACTCAGCTGGAATTTTCCTACGAGGCTTTGACTTTTGCGCGCAATACGCGTCTTGGCCTTATGGAAAGGATAGCCGCGCTTAAAGCCGAAACGGACGGCAAAATACAGGACGAAGCCGGTCTTAACGCCGCAAAGACGGCTTTCAAAGAAGCTATGGACGACGACTTGAACACTTCCAAGGCTTTGGCCGTTTTGTGGGAGTTTGTAAAAAGCCGCGCCGCAGCCGCGGATAAGCTGGATTTCCTTAAATACGCCGACGGCTTTTTAGGGCTTTCTTTGCTGGAGGAAGAAGCGCAAAAGCCGCTTCCCAAAGAGGCGGAAGAACTTTTGGCTTTGCGTAAAGAAGCCAGAGCAAAAAAAGATTTTAAAACTTCGGACGAACTCAGAGATAAACTTTCGGCTTTGGGCATAGCGGTTAAAGATACGCCCAAAGGCCAGGAGTGGAGGTGGAAGTAATGACGGCTTTCCCCAAAGAATTTTTGCTTAAAATACCCAAATCGGATTTGCATCTGCATTTGGACGGTTCTTTAAGGCTTAAAACGCTTATAGAACTTGCCAAAAAAGAAAAAGTAACCCTCCCGGCTTATACGGAAGACGGGCTTAGAAAGGCCGTCTTTAAGGATAAGTATAAAAACTTGGGCGAATATCTTAAAGGCTTTTCTTATACCGTGGCGGTAATGCAAAACGCCGAAAATATAGAGCGTATAGCCTATGAACTTGCGCAGGATAATATCGCCGAAGGCGTAAGATATATAGAAGTGCGCTTTGCGCCGCAGCAGCATTGCTCCAAAAATTTAAGGCCGGAAGACGCCGTCCGCGCCACCGTAAAATGTTTGGCCCGCGCCGCGGCGGAACACAATAATTCCTCCGCCGTAAAATCCGGGGCGGATGTGGAATTTCACTTCGGCATAATAGTTTGCGCGATGAGGAGTTTCAATAAAGATATGTCCCCTTATTACGGGTATATGTTTCAGGTTTTGGCGCACGCAAAAGACGATGAAGTCTTTGCCATAGCCAGCCTTGAACTGGCGCGCATAGCTGTCCTGCTGAAAAAAGAGGGCCTGCCGATAGTCGGGTTTGATTTGGCCGGGCAGGAAGCCGGTTTCCCGGCGGAACATCACTGGAAGGCTTATCAGCACGTCCATGAAGCTTTTATCCGCAAAACGGTGCACGCCGGCGAAGCTTACGGCCCGGAAAGCATTTTCCAGGCTATTACGGAATGCCACGCCAACCGCATCGGCCACGGCACTTTGATGTTTGATTATAAAGCGATACAGGATAAAAACGTAAAAAACAAAAAACAGTATGTGGAAGATTTGGCGGCCTATATCGCCAACGAGCGTATAGGCGTGGAAGTCTGCATTACCAGCAATTTGCAAACCCTGCCTTTTATTAAGGAAGTTTCCAATCACCCCGTAAAACAGATGATTAAGAACGGGCTTTCCGTAAGCATTTGCACGGATAACAGATTGGTTTCCAATACCACCGTTACTAAAGAGCTGGAACTTTTATGCAGCAATATCAGCCTTACCAAACGCGAACTGAGAAATATAGTCATCGCCGGGTTTAAGGGAAGCTTCTTCCACGGGCCTTATAACAATAAACGGAAGTTTATCAGGGCCGTGGTTCAAAAGTACAATAAACTTGAAAATGAGTATTTAAAATAACCGCGCCAGATGCGATTTAAAAATCCCTCTTCATTTTTTGAAGGGGGATTTTTTGCGTCGGTTTAAATTCCGCCGGGCCGTATGGATTGAGGAGCCCGGGCAATCAAAGCCGGTTTTTATAATATTTTAAGGCCTTCTTTTTCCGGCTTGATTATAATCACTTCCGCGCCGAGATACTCCGAAGCCTTCCAATGCTTTGCCAAATCATAATACAGCAGCTGGAGGTTTGAACACGGCCCGCCCGTCGGAATATAAAGATTAAGATACAATTTGTCCGCGCCTTTCGCTTTGGCTTTTTCTATATAGCGGGCTCTTATTTTATCTTGTTTGTAAAGGGAAATATAAGGCTGGGCAAAAAGCGGCAGCATAAGGGCAAAAACGACGGCGGAGAGCCAAGCCGCGCAGCGTATCAGTTTCGTTTTATAAACCGCGTCAAAATATTTAAGCAGGAATATAAAAGAGATCATTACCATAACCGAAGCCGAATAGAAAGGCCTTGTTGTCCTCATAATTGGGGCCATGCAGAGCACTGAGGCCAAAATAAACGCCAAGGCCCAGCTGAGGGCGGCGTAAATAAAATCATTGTTTTTAAACGCCTGAGTTTTTTTCGCCAATACTTCAATGAACATAACAAGCGGTATGAACACCGGCAGCAGCAGCATACTGACCGTTATATCGTGCATTTTGGGGATATGCCAAATTATTTTTGTAAGCAAAGGCGCTTGCTTAAAAAAGCTTATTAGGGATATATCCATTCTTTTATAAGAACCCGGCGCAAGGAACATTACCGCCATACCGGCAATCAGCGCGGGGAAGATTATCTTAAGCGGAGCGGTTATTTTTATTTTTGCTTTAAAGCATAACAGCGTGAAAACGCACAGCGTCAGCAAAGCGGCGGGGGCGTTATTTTCGTTCGTCATG
Source organism: Candidatus Proelusimicrobium excrementi (assembly GCF_937881865.1). Lineage (NCBI taxonomy): Bacteria > Pseudomonadati > Elusimicrobiota > Elusimicrobia > Elusimicrobiales > Elusimicrobiaceae > Candidatus Proelusimicrobium > Candidatus Proelusimicrobium excrementi. Next base: position 39,007 of record NZ_CALGEO010000007.1, on the reverse strand, counting down.
CCCAAAATAAAGGCTGTAAAAACTATTAACAGATATCCTGCTTTGCTTACTTTCGGAACGCGCCGGTTTTCGTAAATATATTTTAGGAAAATCATCAGCCATATAAACGGTATGACCGCCCAGCTGTAATTGCAGGCTCCGCCCGGCCAAAAAAGCGTATTATCCGGCTTGGCGATAAAAAGTACGCTCATTACGGAAATAAGAATAAACGCCGGCAAATCTTTAAGCGTTTTAAAATCCGGCGCGCGCATATATATAAGGCCGAAAACGGATAAAACCAATGTAAGCTGCAAGAGCGGATTTAACAGTAAAAAACTCCACCGCCCCAAAGCCAATAAAACGGAATAAATTAAGAAGCCTATTCTTGGGTTATTGGTAACATAAGATTCCGCGTAAGCTTTAAAAGCCGTCAGCAGATTAAAGTTGTTATGAGCATATTGGTATTCGTCCGCGCCGTAAGGATACAAATATGAGAATATAAAAATAAACAAGGCGTAGAGCCCCAAGGCCGCGCACCAGCAGATAATATTTTTATTTATATTTTTCATATCAGATTATATTCGGGTTTGAAAACATATAAACCGCAGAAATTTCTTTGCTTTCGTCGGTTTGTATCGCCATGCCGATATAAGCCGGGTAACCCAAAAAGCCGAAGACCGGGTCATAATACATTATGGTAAGGTTGGCGTTTGGGCCTTTTAAATATTTATAAGGCATTATAAATATGCTTTTTTTGTTTTGCTTTTGAGCTTTTTCAATGGCGGACAGCCTTTGAACGTCTTGCTTGTGCAGATGAACGTAAGGATAAATAAAAACGGGCGTAAAGGCCAAAGCCGCGCCTAAAGCCAGCATGGAAGCGTATTTCACGGCTTTAAATTTATATGTTTCCCGCAAGTATTCCAGCATGAACATTAAAGAAATCAAAGCCGCCGCGGAAGCCGTATAAAAGCATCTGCCCGTTATAAAAGGCACGGCAAAAAGCACAAAGGCTAGCAGCCATGAGGAAAGAAAAAATATAAGGCTGAGCATATAATTTTCATTCTTAAAAACAAGAGGTTTGTCCTTGTCCAAGGCGCAGATAAGCAAAGCCAAAAATAAGAGAGCGGGTATCATAAATACGGCTTTAATATAAAAATGTATATGCGATATGTGCCAAAGCAGTTTTTCCTGCAGAGAGGAATTTGTAAAATAGGCAAAAATATCACTGTTTAATCTGTTCCACATGGCGGGCGCGCCGAATAAAGCCGCCAGCCCCAAAACCAATCCAAAGGCGATAAAATAAAAATGAGTTTTTAGTTTGATTTTCATAAAAGGCGCGGCGGCGGCAAAACAAACCGTAAGGCCCATGGTAAGCGGGCCGGCGTTTTCGCTGCCCATGCCGAGCGCGAAAGCCGAAATAAACAGAAAAAATATTCCTTTTCGGCTTAAATCAAGCGCGCCTTTGCTTTTATATTCCAAACGAAGCCAAGCCGTAATCCAAAGAAAAGGCAGAAAACTCCAGCTGTAATTGCAGGCTCCGCCTATCCAAAAAAGGGTATTGTCGGGCTGGGCGACGGCAAATACCGAAAGTACCGCTATAAGCAAAACGGCGGGGAAATCTTTTAAGGTTTTAAAATCCGGCGCGCGCAAATATATAAGAAAGAAAAAGGAAAGAACCCACAAAACCTGCATCATAGGATTAAGCAGTAAAAAACTCCATTTGCCCAAGCAGAGTATTATATTGTTGGCGATAAGGCCTATGCGGGCGTTTTCCGTCATATAGGAAAGGCCGTAATGGCGCAAAGCGTCAAAAATATTATCCTGCTTTAAAATATATTCGTCCGCGCCGTACGGATATAAATAAGAACATATGAATATAAACAGCATATAAACCAAAAAGAGAAGCCCCCACGCGGTCCAAACTTTTTTTGGAATATTTTTAAAACGGTTAATCATTAAGTTTTTCCTCTTTTATAATATAAGCCGGGCGGTGTTTTACTTCTGAGAATATTCTGCCGATATATTCGCCTAAAATCCCTATGGACATAAGCTGAACCCCGCCGAAGAACAAAATCAGCACGGCCAAAGATGCGTAGCCGGGCGCGTCTTTGCCGAATATCAGCACTTTTAGCACTATGAATGACGCATATAAAAACGAAAGCAAAGCCGCCGCCGCGCCGAAGTATGTCCACAGCCTTAACGGAATGGTGCTTGCGTTAAAAATACCGTCTAAAGCGAAGTTCCATAATTTCCAGTAAGACCATTTTGTCTGCCCCGCGCTTCTTTCCGGGCGGACGTATTCGACGGAAGCCGTCTTAAATCCCGTCCAGTTGAAAAGCCCTTTCATAAATAAAGTGCTTTCGTTTATTTGCCGTATGGCTTGGGCGACGTTTTCATCCAGAAGGCGGAAGTCCCCGGTGTTTTCCGGGATTGGCCTTCTGGCAAAAAAGTTATGCACTTTATAAAACCAGGTGGAAAAAAATCTTTTAAGGAAAGAGTCGCTGTCGCGGTTTTTCCTTACGCCTAAGACCATATTATATCCCTCTTTCCATTTCTCGACGAAGGCCGGTATTAAATCCGGCGGATCCTGCAAATCTATATCCATTGGGATAACGGCTTTTGTGCCGGCCTTTTTTATGCCGCAGAGCAAAGCGGCTTCCTTGCCGAAATTTCTTGAAAGGCTTATATAATCTATGTTTTCTTCCTTGGCGGCGTAAGATTTTATAATGTCCAAAGTCTTGTCGGTTGAGCCGTCGTCAACAAAAAGGTATTTGTAGCTTAAATTAAGCCCGTCAAGCACCGGGCGCGTCGCATGGATAAACAACTCTATGGCTTCTTCTTCGTTTAAAAGGGGAACTAAAATCGTCAAGTCTTTCATTCGGCCGACCTCCTGAAGGAATAATATTTAAAAAGTATATAAGTAAAAATCGTAACGCAGCAAACGCTTAAAGCCTGCGCGGCGTATGGGTGTATATTCAGCTGTTTTGTAAGCAGGTAGAGCAAAACGGCGTTTATAACATATCCCGCCGCCCATACGCTTAAGGCTTTAAAATATTCTTTTACGTAATTGCCTCTCGTCCTGAAAACCAAAAATTTTTGCGCCAAATAAGAGTTAAAGGAAGATAAAATATAAGAAATCAGCAAAGCCGCCTGAACGCCCGTTTGGCTTTTGCCGCAAACATACAAGGCCGCAATAAACAATATATAACCCACGGCGGTGTTGTATCCGCCGGTTATTATAAATCTTACCGCCTGCGGCAAAGAAAACCAAAGCGCGGAAAGTTCTTTAACCTCTTCAAGTTTTTTAAATTCGTCCAACTCTTTAAAATTACTCATGTTTCGTTTTGTCTTCTTCATTGCCGCCCGGGTTCAGCGTTAAATGGCTGAGGAAAGAAAAACGCTTTTTTGTTTTTGCCGCGTCTTCTTGCGGTTTTATTTCGGCTTCTTGGCGTTTTGGGGCGGACGGTGTCTGATTTTCCCGGGGTAAGGCGCGCTTGTTCTTTTTCCGCTTTTTCTTGCTTTCCGGGAGGGGAATTTCAAAATTCTTCATATCCGGGATCAAATGCCTTACGCTGGAAAGGATAAAATTCTTTTTCTTGAGGGTCGTTTCCAACTGGGCCACGCTTTGGCGTTCGCAGGAAGTTTCATCGTCCTCGGAGAGGTTTTTGTCAAAAGTAAAATGCTGTTTTGAAAAAATGCTTCTGCGCCCGGTAACCAAAAAACTTACTATGCATGAAACCGCGGCGTAAGGCGCTATCGTCGCGCCGAAAAGCTCTATCGCCATTACGCTTGCGGCAAGCGGAGTGTTTGCCACGCCTGCAAGTACGCTGACCATGCCCAAAGCCGCAAAGGTTATAGTATTAAGGCCGAGTATATGCGCAAAGAAATAACCCGCGTTCGCGCCGATAAAAAGCACCGGCGTAATCAGGCCGCCTACGCCTCCGCCGGCAAAAGTCAGCGAAGTCGCAAATATTTTGTAGAGGAAACCGAATGTCAATGCCTGCTCTCCGGCTAAAATAGCCTCGACCCTTTCCATGCTGAGGCCCAAATAAGCGGGGGAAGTCAGCAATGCCAAAAGTATTAAAAGCGCGGCGGCTATAAAACAACGCCAAAAATTTGAGAATCTTACGGCCAAAAAACGGAAAATTATTTGCGTAACTTTTAAAGCTTCAATCAGCACCAATCCTACGGCACCGAAAAACATTCCGGATAAAAAAACGTGCAGGAGGGAACTGTCTATGTTTAAAGTCTGCAGATTCATCGGGTGATATATGTATTCCACGCCGAAAAGATGCGTTACCTGAAACGCCGTTATGCCGGAAATAAAAGCCGGGAACATAACTTCATAGAAAACCGTGCCTACGCTTAAAACTTCCATGCCGAACAGCGCTCCCGATATAGGCACGCCGAAAACACCCGCAAAGCCCGCGCTTACGCCGCAAATCATAAGTTTGCGTCTTTCCTGTTTGTTGAAAGAGAGCAGCCCCGAGCAAAACGAAGCCACTCCGGCGCCTACGTCGGCGCAGGGGGATTCTTTTCCGGCTGAACCGCCGGCGGCGATTGTAATTATCGGCAGGAAAAACGCCTTCGCCGCGGAAATCAGCGATACAGGCCGCTTTTCGTTAATGGCGGCGATTGCGTCGTTGGTGGTAAAATCTTTGTCGTGCGGATAAACTTTGCGCGCCAAATGGTTTACTACAAACAAAGCTATCGGCAAAGCGAAGAAATAATATTTATGCGAAGTGGTGTAATCCACCGCGGCGGAAAGCAGTTTTAAAAACATCGCGTTAAAAACGCCGACGACCGCGCCTATAAAAACCGAGGCCAAAAACCATTTAAAAATATTAAAGAAGGCTATTTTGCGCCTTAAAACAAATTCGGTTTTCATTATAAATTATATGATTTTAAAAACTCCGCTATGCCGTTCATAACCATGTTTACGGACATCAGCACCAGCAACATGCCCGTCAGCCTTTCTACGGCAATAAGCCCGCGTTTGCCAAGCATATTGCTTATAGGGAAGGACAGCAAAAGTATGGCCGAGTTGATTATTGAAGCTATCAAAAGCGCTATTAAAATCTGCCAGATATTCCCGCCCGGAGTCGCCGAGAAAATCAAAAGCATGCTCAGCGTGGCCGGCCCGGCGATAAGCGGTATGGCCAGCGGCACGATGAAAGGTTCTTCTTCTTTGGGGTTGTTTTTGGTCGATTCGTCTTCCAAAGAATTGAAAACCAGCTTTAAAGACATAATAAAAAGAATTATACCGCCGGAAATACCCATGGAATACTGCTTTATTCCCAGCAAATCCAAAGCTTTGCCGCCGGCGAAAAGAAACGTTACCATAATGGCGGTGGCGATGGCCAGCTCCCTGAGCAAAACGAATCGCCGCCTTTCGGGCGAAACTTTTTTAAGAGAAGTTATAAACAGCGGGATATTGCCGAAGGGATCCATAATCAAAATCAGAGTCACTACGGCGGATAAAATAAATTCCATAAAAAACACCTTCAAAAAAATATCGGTCCGCTTTTAGGCGGATTCCCGCACCTGAATAGTTCGGCGCGGTTTAGAGATATATTAATCCCCTGAACTGCTGCTGCCGCATTCTTTAATATTTATAATTTCGCAAATATCTGCTCTGTCGCCGGTGGCGGTGCAGCAGGTTTCGGTAGCGCCGTCATCGCCTACGGCGTAGGTCGTGGTAATGGTAAAATTATTGTTTACCCTTTTCGCCTCAACTTTATCGCCTGACAAAGTATATGTGAAATATTCCGTATCAAAGCTGCTGCCGGTTACGTTTTCGTTGCCGTTGCCTTTATTGCTTCTTAAGTCGAAATCAATATTGGAAAAATCCGTGGAATAAGAATCGTTCACGGCGTAGTAGCGCACCTGGGCTTTTTCTATCGCGGACAAAATGCCCGTGGCTTCCATGGCTCTTTGCCTTTCAACTACGTTAAAATACTGCGGCAGTGCTATCGCGCCGAGTATGCCGACCAACAACACGACCACCAATAATTCCAAAAGAGTAAAACCTCTGTTATTCATAATAGGTCCCCCTATTTAATATATAAATATAATTTATCAATATTAAGGGGGGACAGTCAAATTTTTGCTTTTTCCGATTTATCGTTTGCGCTTTGCCGCAATAAAAAAATATTTTTGCAAAAAAGTTTTACATCGTCCGTTTTTTTGCTATAATATTTATACGCCAGTAAAACGGCAGAGCCGTGCAGGCGATACAAAATTAAATTGTTTAAGAAATTTGTAGACAAGCGGATTTAATTTTGCTAAAATATTTTTGTTGGGATTAATCCCGAAGTTATTTGATTTTTAAAACAGATTTTCAAGCGCTCGTAGCTCAGTGGTAGAGCATCCGCCTTTTAAGCGGGGGGTCGTGAGTTCGAGCCTCACCGAGCGCAAGATTTAAAACGCGGTTTAAAAGCTGCGTCATACGCCCCCTTCGTCTATCGGTTAGGACACCAGATTTTCAATCTGGTGAGAGGAGTTCGATTCTCCTAGGGGGCGTATTTTTTTAGACGTAAAACACTCTTTATTGTGCCCAAATTGAGGCACTTTTTTATTTTCTGTTTAAAAATACCCCAATAGGCGTTTTTTATTGCCTAAAATATCTAAATATCCCTAATCTAAATCCATTCCGCAATGCCTTAGCGGCAGGCTGTCCGTTTTTTTTGATTAAAGATTGCCTTTGCTTATTTTAATCTTCCGCAGACTTAAAAGCGGCAAAAGCTTAAAATTATATATAATAAAGTTTTAGTGAACGCATTTTGCTTTTAATTATTAATAAGGCGGTTTTGCCGCCGTTTGGATTTTTTTATAAGGAGATTTTTATGGGAAAGAAAACTATATCCGCCGCTAATGCGCCTAAGGCCATAGGGCCTTACTCTCAGGCCGTAAGGAACGGCAGTTGGGCTTTTATTTCCGGCTGTTTGCCGGTTGACCCCGTTACGGGCGAACTCGCCGGCGGCGACGTCCGCGCGCAAACTCAGCGCGTGCTTGAGAATTTGGGGGAAATAATCAAAGCCTGCAAAATGGATTTTAAACATGTTCTCAAAACCACGGTTTTTATGACGGATCTTTCCTGCTTTGCGGATATGAACGAAGTTTACGCCTCTTTCTTTAAGGATAATCCCCCGGCCAGAAGCACCGTCCAAGTATCGGCTTTGCCAAAAGGCGCGCTTGTGGAAATAGAGGCGGTTGCCAGGAAGTAAATTTCAGGCGCGGTAAAATGCGCCTTTTTTATATTAGAGAGGGTAAGAGGGAAAAATGTCTTTAAATCTTAAGGATAACAGTCTGTTGCAAAGCAAGAAGGCGGGGGTGCTGCTGCCTTTATTTTCAATGCGTAGCGCCGGCGATTGGGGCTGCGGCGATATGGCGTCTTTCAAGGAATGGATAGAATATTTAAGCGGTTACGGCGTAAAAATTTTACAGATTTTGCCTATACATGAAACCGAACCGGGCCAAAATTGCCCTTATTCGGCTTTAAGCGCGTATGCTATAGATCCCATATATATAAGTATAAAAGACGTTTCCGACGCCGCCGCAAGCGAGGAAGCCCAATCCTTAATCAACCAGTATAAGGACGAAATCAATTTTTGGCGCGGGGAGAAAAAGGTCTATTACAAATTTATCAAATCCGCCAAATACAAAGTGCTTTGGGCGGCGTACGAGCACTTTTTAAAGAACGAGAAAGAAGCCTCCACCGCGCGTTACGAACAGTTTTTGGATTTTCATCAAAAGCACGCTTCATGGCTGGTGCCTTATTGCATTTTCAGGAGTGCAAAAGATAATTTGGGCTGGACGAGTTGGAAACATTGGGAAAAGAAACTTAAAGAACTTGATTTGCCTTTCCTCAGGGAATATTCCGTAAACAATTATAAGCAGATGATGTTCTTCAGCTATTTGCAGTGGCAGCTTCAGCTTCAGCTTGCTTCCGTGCGCAGGACTGCGGCTGAGTGCGGCGTATTGATATTCGGCGATATTCCTTTCGGCGTTAATTTTGACAGCGCGGACGTTTGGTCCAACCAAAGCAAGTATTTGGAAGGCTATGAGATAGGCGCGCCCAAGGATCAATTTTCCGAAGGCGGTCAAAAGTGGGGTTTGCCCGCATATAATTGGCCGGCGATAGAGCAGAACAACTTTAATTTATGGCGTTCTAAAATAGCCCGCGCGTGCGAGATTTACGATCTTTTCCGTTTGGATCATTTGGTCGGCTTCTTCAGGACTTGGATTTTCGGCCCGGGCGACGACGTCGGCCGCTTTGATATAGAAGACGAATCCGCCCAAAAGAAACGCGGCGAAGCCTTCCTTACCGCCGTCTGCGAAGCCTCCGCAGGCAAACTTCCTATAGGGGAAGATTTGGGCGTAATACCGGATTTCGTAAGGGCTTATATGAAGGAAATTTCCATGCCCGGATATAAAGTTATCAGGTGGGAAAAGGATAATGAAGTCTTCCGCGAACCGCGCAACTATCCTTTGGTGTCTTTGGCCACCACGGCCACGCACGATACGGAAACTCTGCGCGAATGGTGGGATATTATGCCCGATTGGCAGCGCGCCAACGTGTGGGAAATGATTTCCGCCGTAAAAACAGACGGCAAAGTGCCTTTTACGGACGAAGTTCACCGCGCGATATTTAAACGCGTAATGGGCGCGGGTTCCTGCTTTGTAATTTTCCCCATACAGGATATTATCGGGGAAAAGGAACGCATAAACACGCCCGGCACCGTCGGAGAGGAAAACTGGAGCTACCGCGTACCTTTAGAAACGGCGGAATTTAACTCCGCCTATTTGGAAAAAATGCGTATGTTTAAAGAGCTTGCCGCCGAGAGCGGACGGCTTTAATTTTGCGGTTAAAAAAACAGTTGCAATATTGTCAAAAAAAGATAATAATGTTTTTAAGCGTCTTAGAAGATTAAAATCAGGAGGATAAAAATGCGGGTTTTTAAGAGTAACACTACAAGAATAGTAATAGCGTGCTTCATAATTTTTATGGCGATTCCGTTTATCTTTGTGGAAAGCTCCGACGGAGTAAAAGGCGGCAGCCTAAGCATTCCGATGGAAAGCTCGGCCAATCCTCTTTCTAAGATTATAGACCGCATAGGCTCTTTTTACGGTTTTAAAAAGAAGCCCGCGCGCGCTTCTTTTAATAAAAAAGGCCAAACTTTGGCTTCCGTCAAACGCGCTGAAAAGGGGCTGCCCGCTCCCTCGGCAGGCGTACTGCGCGCGGAAAATGATTCTTTGCCCGATATGCCTTTCGGCGATGTTTCATCCTCATCTTCTTCGGCGGCCGGCGGCGCTTCCGTTTCGGCCGGACGTTCGCCCAAATTGCCGCAGGTTAAAGAGTATATCCGTATGGACGGCGACACTTATGAAGTGGTTACCGATCCCTCCGGGCGCAAATTCGTAGCTATGCCGGACGGCTTTGTCCCGTATGAGAAACTTATGGCTGATACCGTTTCCCAAGAAGAATTCGACGCCGCCCGCGCCCAGGCCCCGCACCTTGAAGACTGGGAGATTTTTGAAGCTCTAAGAAGCCCGGGCGGCCTGCCGGCTTATTTGGCCAGCGGCGGCAACAATGTTTTTTATAAGGACGGCACCCCCGGATATTACGACAGAGGCGGCAAAGAAGGAAGCAGGCTTTTCGGCGTGCGCAGCGGACGCTCCGGCGCAAACGACGAAATATATGACGAACGCAAACTTAATGAAAGTATTTCCAAAAACAGCGTAACATTGACGGCATCCTCCGGCAAAGGCGGGGTAAGCGGCAGCGTAAGAAATAAATATGTAGAAGCAAAAAAGAACGAACCCGCCGCCAACAATAATGAAAGAACTTTGGCCGAGCTTATCAATAATAACATTGTTATCGGTAATGAGACGATTGATGTCAAGACTGCGTCTTCCGGCAAATCTTTTAAATCCTCTGCCTCTGCCGCTGCGCCTGCATCGGTAAAAACGCTTGCTTTGGCGGATAAAAGCGTTAATAATTATATGGCCGAAACTATGAATATACAATCCCTTTCTGTAAAAGGAACAGATGGAGTGGAAAGCGAATATATGTGGGTATACCCTGAGACCTTTAAAGATGACAAACCCGGGAGCTATTTTTATAGTGCGAATGAGCCTTTTTTTAAGGGGAAAATTGATAATAGTATTTTTTATACAAGCGATGAACTTTATACTAAAAACAGAGAAATGATACAAAACATCGTTAAAGATAATAATTTGAAGTTGAAAATCGCTATGGTTGACGGCATTGACGAACACAACAAAGTAAAAGCCGTCAACAAAAACACTTTTCATTATCAGGTGGTGCAATCTTTCTTAAAAGGAACTGATAATTCCGGCGAAGAAATCAATGTGAAACCTTATGAAAAGGCCGATACTCTGCTGATAGTTCCTGATAAAGCGAGTTTGGCTCAGTTAAAAGCCGCCGGCTATAATGCCGTTTTATTTAACAAATATGCCATTACGCCTAAAGACACCGAAGCTTTTTACGTAAACGCTCTTTTAGCGGTGGAAGATATGGCTCAGGCAAAAAAAGAGGGCGCGGACAAAAAGAAAGAGGTTTTGGCGAAGATGTCCGATGTTTCCAACGCCAGGGTCGGCGTTAGGGGAATATAGGCCGAAAGACCTATAAAAAATAGGTCTAAATTCCCTTGTAAAATAAGGTGATTTATAATAACATTAAACTATAGGAATATTATTTAAGGAGTTTTAAACCATGAAGTTTAAAAATTTATCTTTAGCTTTAATTTTATCTTGCGCATTTGTCTTTTCCGCGGTTGAGGCTTTCTCTCAATGCTGGTATGAGGGAAATGAGTATTATTTCACTTTTTATGATATTTTTGAAGGCAAACGCGGCAATGATGTGGAATTTATTAAATTTTGTTATAAAGAAGGCTTTAACAAAGAAATTAATAGAGACACTGAAGAATTAGGGTATTATATACCTAATTCCGCCGCCAAGTTCGGCAGGCTTGAAGCCCTTAAGTTTTTTATAAATGAAGGTTTCCGCCTTGATGACGCCTATGCTCATGACTTCCGCCTTCAAAAGACTCCTTTGCAGCTGGCCTCCGAAAAGGGAAACTATAATGTAGCCAAATATTTGCTTGATAAAGGCGCAAGCCCGATAAAAAAAGACACCCGCAATAAATATGACGCTTATGACTATGCCAAACAAGGCGGAAGTCAGAGAGTTATAGATTTGGTAGGTGCGGCTTGGCGCAAATGGAAAGGTTTGGCCGCCGCCAGGACCGAAGAATACAAGAAAGAAATTAAGAACGTAAACATGAACGATTATGAAAAGTTCAAACGTATGCATAATTTAGGTTCGTTCAACGCCAATTCTTTTTGGGGCATAAACAGAGCTTAATTTTAAACCGAAATAAAAATAAAATCCCCCGTATTAAAAATCCGGGGGATTTTTGTTTGTCTTTATTGTGTATTGTTAAAAAGTTGTTTCTGGGGTATTTATCGCTTTTTGCGCCGTTGGTTTGATATTTTCTAAGGAATGCTTCGGGCGGCGCTTGCACTTGCCCCGGCGTTACGGCGCGGCACAGAAATGCGTGCTATCGGCGGAGATTTTGCCTTACGGTTTACCAAATAATTAAAGATTATAAATCATCAAAAGCAGTTTGCCGGTTTTAAATTCCACGGAAAGCTCTTCTTTAACCGCGGTATTGCTTACGGCCAGCTGGCCGACTTTTAAAACGTCGTTTTTTAAGCCGTATTTAAGCCCTTTGAGTGTTATTTCCTTGACGGCGGTCAAAGGTATAAGGCTGACCGTCGCGCCTTTCTCGGCTTTAAAAACTCCGCTTTTTTGCAAAGGGTATACGCGCCAGCCGGCGGATTTTACTTCAATCTCAAAATTTTTGACGAAGTTAAACAGAGTAAGGAAATTGCTCAAAGTAAAATCAAGCCGCCCTCCGGCAAGGCAGACTATGGTAACTTTTTGCGGTTTTATAATTTTGCAGAAGGAAAGGCCCTTTTCCAAATCGGTATTGTCCTGCCGGTTTATTTTGAAGAGTTTTTCTTTGCCGAGTTTCGCTTTGGCTTCTTCGGAAACGGAATCCAAATCGCCCAAAGCCAAATCCGGCTCCAAGCCCGCGCTTAAAGCGGTGTCCGCGCCGGAATCCAAAGCCAGGATAAAATCATGCTTTTTGGCTTCCGCTTTTAAAAAAGTTTTATTTTCGCCTTTAGCGCCGGCTATTACCAGCACGGAGTTTATTTTCTTCATATTTCGTTTTTAAAATATTTGAGCCTATTATGATTAAGCTTACGGCCAAACCTATATAAAATCCGTCTATTTGCCCGGCGAGGCCGCTTCTCGGCAGGATATCCCATACGGTAATAAGCGCGGCGGAAAACAGCGCGGAAAAAGTAAAAACGCCGTCTTTTATTTTGCCCGGCCAAATATATCCGCCGAGCATGGGTATCAAAAGGCAGGCCGACATATAAGAGCCCAGCGTAAACCAAATCTTTTTGAAGTTTCCCTCAAAAAACACGGCAAGCAAAATAGCCAAAGCCGATATTATAAAAAATGAAATTTGGTTAATCAGCAGTTTGTTTTTGAATTTGTTTTTAAGCAAGTCGTAAGCTACTGTGTTTGAGGCTATAAACAAAAAAGAATCCAGCGTGGAAAGTATTACGGCTAAAACGCCGGCTATAAAAAATCCGCGCAGTCCGTGCGGCAGCAGCTGAACCGCGTATATAAAATACGCGTGGGCCGGAAGAGCATCCGGCAGCAAAGCCCGCGCATACAGCGCGCCGGAGGTGGTGCAAACGTCAAAGCAAAACCATATTAAAGTGCAAATCAAAATGCCGCTGCGGGCGGTTTTTACGTCTTTAGCGGCAAAGCATCTTTGGTAAAACGCAGGGTCAACCAAAGTCGCCAGCGCTATCGCGCCCCAAATTAAAGTGTTAAGCCAGCCGTTGCCGCCGGTAATTGAAAAGTGCGAAGCCGGCAAATTGGCCTTTAAAAATTCCAATCCGCCGAAGTTCGCCAAGGAAAAAATCAGTACTATAAATACGGCAAGGCACATTACAGCAAATTGCACTATGTCGGAAAAGACCACCGCCCTCAGCCCGCCCCAGGCGGAATATAAAGCCACAAACAAAGTGCCTGTTATCATGCCCCATACAACCGGCATACCGAAAACCAAATTAAGAAATATCCCCAAACTTAATACATAACTTATAGGCAGTATGTTGAAAAAGGTGAATACGGCGGAAGTCTTTGCGGATTTCGGGCCGAACATTTTATGCGCCAAATCGGGCAAGGTCATGCTTTGGTGCCGTTTTACTTTATTTACCAAAAACAGCGCGAATATTATATAAGCCACATACCAAAAGGCCCCTTGAATTACAAAATTGTGTATGCCGTAGTTGAATGTAATTTCGTTCACGCCGAAGATGCCGCCGTACCAGCTGGCGGCCAAAGTCGCTACGAAAAGCGGCAGGGTAAGCTGCCGGCCCATAAGCATATAATCAAGCAGTCCTCCGGCGTTTTTTTTGCGGAGAGTCTGCCCGTAAATCACCATGCCGGCGGTAAGCGCAAGCACCGCCGCGAATACGGCTATATCCGCGGCGTTGATGAAATCAAGGATGTTAATTTGCGCTGTGAACATAAAAATGCGGGGGCCGAAGCCCCCGGATTAAGCTATTGCCAATGTATATAGTTTGCTATCGCCAGAAACACGAAAGACATCGCAAACCAAAATCCTACAAGCGGCATTACGAAGCGGAACCATTTTTGGAAAGGCAGCTTCGCCATACCGATTACGCCGAGCACCACCGCGCTTGTCGGTATGCAGACGTTCGTCCAGCCGTCGCCGAACTGATAGGCCAAAATCATGGTCTGCCTGGATATACCGATAAGATCGGAAAGCGGCGCGAGTATCGGCATGGTAAGTACGGCCTTGCTGGAGCCCGAGGGTATAAAAAAGTTTATTACAGCCTGCATAATAAACGCCGCCCAGGAAGCCAACGTGGAATTTAAGTGGGAAATTACACCCGCCATATAATGCAAAATGGTGTCTAATATATGGCCGTTTTCCGCAACTATTATTATTGCCGTCGCCAAAGCCAGCAGGAACACTATTTCCGCCATGCTTTTTACGCCTTCGTAGAAAGCGGAAGTGGCTTCGCTCACTTTAAGCCCGCCCAAGACGGAAGCGACTATGGCCAGCCCCAAGAACAGCGCGCCGATTTCCACGATGTACCACTCGTATTTAAGCACGCCGACCACAAGCCAAATCATCGTTGCGGCGAAAGCGGCCAAAACCAATTTGTGCTTTAAAGTAAAAACGGCTTCGGTTTTATTGTTAAGATCCAGCTCTTTGATTTTTTGGCGGTCAAATTCATAAGTAAGGCTGGCTTTGGGATTTTTTTCTATCTTTCTGGCGTAAAGCATTACGAATACTATCGCCGCCGCCGTGGCGCACACCCAGATTATCGTCCTTAATCCCAATCCTGAATATAAAGGCAGTTGGGCTATGCCCTGCGCTATGCCCAGCGTAAAAGGATTCATGAAAGCGCCCGCGAAACCCGCCGAGGCTCCCAAAAACGGCACCGATATGCCGATAAGGGAGTCATACTTTAAAGATATCGACAGGGGGATAAATATCGGTATAAAAATCAACACTTCCTCGGACATCCCGAAAGTCGCCCCGCCTAAGGAAAATAACGTCATGCTGACGGGTATATATAAACTTCTCAGGCCGGGGTGCTTCATAAATATCGCGCTGGCCCGCGTAATTGCGGCGGTAATCGCGCCCGTTTTTTCAATAATCATAAATGCGCCGCCGATGATTAAAAGAAAAGCCATAATTTCGGCCGTGGTGGAACGCGCAAACGACTGCATCGGCGCTTTTAAAACTTCAAAAACCGACTGCGGCGAATTTTCTATATAGTGGAAAGAGCCTTCTACAAGCACGTCCTTTCCGTCAACGAGCTGCTTTTCGTAAGAGCCCGCCGGTATAAACCAGGTGCATACGGCCGTAAGCGTTATGATGACGGCCAAGATTACCGTGGTGTTGATTTTTATTTTCATTTAATTAACTTCTTCCTCCGTTAAGTTGGACTTTCCGTATCTATATATTTTATAAAATTAGCCCGAGCGTTTGATATAATAAATTATGCTTTACATAGTACCCACCCCAATAGGCAATTTGCAGGATATTACTTTGCGCGCGCTTGACGTTTTAAAAAGCGCGGATTATATACTTTGCGAGGACACCCGCCAGAGTGGAAAGCTCCTTTCCGCTTACGGCATAAGCGCAAAAACTTTGCGCTATAACGAAAACGATTCTTCCGCCGTTTCGCGCTTGCTTGAAGTCTTAAAAAGCGGCAAGAACTGCGCTTTGGTTTCCGACGCCGGTACGCCGTGCGTTTCCGACCCGGGCTGGCGGCTGGTGAAAGCCGCGCGGGAAGCAGGCGTAAAGGTTACGGCTTTGCCCGGCCCTACGGCCGCGGCCTGCGCTTTAAGCGGTGCGGGGTTCGGCGGCGGCGGATTTACTTTTTTGGGATTCATGCCAAGAAAACCCGGCAAAATCCTTAAAATGATTAAGGCGGCTTTGGCCCTTGAAAGGCCTGTAATAATTTACGAATCGCCGTACAGAATAGTAAAACTGTTGGGAATAATCAAAGCCGGCATCGGCCCGGATGTAAAAGCGGCGGCGGCGCGCGAACTTAGCAAAACTTTTGAGGAATATATAATCGGCACGGTTTCGGAAGTTGCCGAAAATCTTTCCGCGCGCAAGAAGATTTTGGGGGAATTTGTGCTTATCCTTGCGCCCTCCGGCGCGGAAAATCTGACGGAAGAAGATAATGAAGAAGACTGAAATATTCGCTTTGTCATCTCTTAAAACGGAAGAACTTTCATATATCGCAAAGGCTCTTTTAAACGGCGCGTCGGCAGTTATTCCCACAGATACCGTTTACGGATTGGTCGTTTGCGGCAAGCCCGGATTTTTGCGGGGGCTAAACGAGGTTAAAAAAAATCCGCCTGAAAAACCCGCGCAGATACTTTGCTCTGCGGAGCAGGCCTTGCTTTTGTCCGAAGACTGCCCCGGCCTTAAAGCGGCTTTCAAATTTTGGCCTGGTGCATTGACGGCGATATTGCCCGCTTCTTGCGCCGGAAAGAAGTTAAGCGGCCTTGATACCATCGGCCTGCGAGTGCCGGGCGGCGCGCTTACTGCGGAACTTTTTAAACTGACAAATTGCCCCTTATACGCCAGCAGCGCAAATATGCACAGCTTGCCTACTTTGGAAAAAGAGGAGGAAGTCCTTTCCGTTTTTGAAGGCAAAGCCGATATAATAATAAAAGGCGGTTTTTTAAAGGCGGGGCCTTCTTCCGTGATAGATTTTACCTGCTGCCCGCCGAAAATGCTCCGGCGCGGCGCGCTTAAAGACGAAGAATTGGAAATATTGCTTTCTAAATCCTGATAATTTGTTAATATAAGATTATGGATATATATACCGCGGTCGCTTTAATTTCGGCTTTGTTTTTCTTTTTCCTTTCCTGTTTCCTTATTGTTGTTTTAATAAGGACGCAGCTTTGTCTGCATTCGGAAAAGGTTAATTCCGGCGATTTGAGCAAGCGCATAAAATCTTTAACGCGAAATTTGATGAGCCTTATCCAGAAAAAAGAAGATTTGGAGCGCGTCAATGAAATGCGTTCAAAATTTATATCCGTGGTTGCGCATGACTTAAAACAGCCTCTTACGTTAATTAACGGCTATTCTTCCCTTTTGAGGGAGAACCTCGGCGCGGATGATTTGAAAATCCTTGATAATATAGACAAAGCTTCAAGAAACATAGAAAAGCTTACCAATGATTTGGCCGATGTTTCCGCCTCGGAACGCGGAAAAGTCCGCCTTATGTTTTCATATTTTGTTTTTAACGATCTTATTGCCGGCATATTTAAGCAATATCAAGCCGTGGCGGAACAAAAAGAAATAAACCTTACGCTTATAGACTACCCGGAAGACATTGTTATAGAAGCCGATCGTTTCCGTCTTGAACAGGTGTTTAACAATCTGCTCAGCAATGCTCTTAAATTTACCGGCCCGGGCGGCGCGGTGGATATAAAGTATTCATTGGAAGGCGATTCCGTTAAAATTTTGATTAAAGATGACGGCCTTGGCATTACGCACGCCGACAGAATAAAAATTTTTGACAAGTTCCAGCAGTCTGATTTTATTGAAGATGACTTTAAGCGCCAGGGCTGGGGCTTGGGCCTTGCGATAGCCGATGAAATCGTTACCGGCCACGGCGGCGTTATCGGCGCGGACAGTGCGGACAGGGGGGCGGGATCTACTTTTTGGGTTGTGCTGCCTTTGGAGCATAAGTAATTCTCTCGTGTTAAGTTGTATTCTCTATGCTAGCAAACTTTAACATTTAGGCAAATACAGCCAACTCGTGTTAAGTTCTATTCTTGCGGCTGGCAAGCTTTAATAATTACTCTCAAGTTGCTACATTCTTACGGCTAGAGTTTTCCATATTTGGCCGTATTTGCCTTTTTTCGTCAGTCGGATACTGCGCCGCCTTCGGCGGCATCATGCTTAGTTTTAATGTAAAAAAGCCCCCCGTAAATCGGGGGGCTTGTGTTAATATCGTTTTTTTATATTACGCCTTGCGCTATCATTGCGTCGGCCACTTTTTTAAAGCCGGCTATGTTCGCGCCCAGCAAGTAATCGCCGGGTTTATTATAGAGGCAGGCTTCCTCAACGCAGGCGGAATGGATGTTGCGCATGATTTTCTTAAGCTGTGTTTCCACTTCTTCGCGAGTCCAAGAAAGCCTTATGGTATTTTGCGTCATTTCCAAGCCCGATACCGCTACGCCGCCGGCATTGGCCGCTTTGCCCGGCGCGTAAAGTACGCCTTTGCTTTGAAATAAATCTACGGCTTCCGGCGTGCATGGCATATTGGCCCCTTCGCAGACGATTTTGACGCCGTTGTTTACTAAAGTTTTTGCGTCTTCAAGCGTAAGTTCGTTTTCGCAGGCGGTGGGGAAAGCCGCATAGCACGGTATAAACCAAGATTTTTTACCGGGGTGAAACTCCGCCGATTTGAATTTTTTTACGTATTCCTTAAGGCTTCCTCTTTTTACAAACACCAAATCTTTAAGGAAAGCCAGTTTCTCCTGGTCCAGGCCCTCTTTGTCGTAAACGGCACCGTCATAATCGTTAAATCCGACGACTTTCCCGCCCATTTGCAGGATTTTTTCGGCCGTGTGTATGCCCACATTGCCCGTGCCTGAAATTATGCAGGTTTTGCCGCGTATGCCTTCGCTTTTGCATTTAAGCATTTCTTCCGCAAAGAATACTACCCCGTACCCGGTAGCTTCCGGGCGGATCAAACTTCCGCCGAAGGAGGGCCCCTTTCCGGTAAATACGCCTACAAATTTATTGGTTATCTTTTTATAGTGCCCGAACATAAAACCTATTTCCCGCGCGCCTACGCCCAAGTCGCCGGCGGGGACGTCGGTGCGTTCGCCTATGTGGCGGTAAAGTTCGTCCATAAACGCTTGGCAGAAGCGCATCACTTCGCCTTCGCTTTTGCCTCTGGGGTCAAAGTCGGAACCGCCTTTCGCGCCGCCCAAAGGCAGGCCCGTAAGGCTGTTTTTGAAAGTCTGCTCGAAAGCCAAAAATTTAAGCGAACTTAAAGTTACGCTTTCATGAAATCTTATTCCGCCCTTAAAAGGGCCGATTGCGCTGTTAAATTGTATGCGGAAACCGCGGTTTACGTGAGTGAGGCCTTTGTCGTCGTTCCAGGGAACGCGGAAGTAAATTACGCGTTCGGGTTCGACCATTCTGTCCAGCACCGCGTATTTTATGTATTTGGGATCGGCTTCAAGGATAGGCTCAAGCGAGGTCAGCACTTCGCTCGCCGCCTGATGAAACAACTTTTCCGCCGGATCTTTTTTAATGATATTCTGCATCAGGGCTTGCAGATATTCTTTGGTTTGCATTGTTAAATCCTCTTCGTAAAGAAAGTAATTAACTTCTTGTAAGTTAAGAATATAATTAAGCACTGTAAAAGTCAATAATCTTATACTATAATATAAACGTTGAAAGGGGGAAAGTTATGCAGATAAAACATTATATAGAAGTTGACGGAGAATTAAAAAGAATTAAGGACCGCGTTGCGGCGGGCATTATGGGCATAATCGGCGGCTGGTTCGGGCTGCATAAATTTTATAACGGAAGAGTGTTTGCCGGTATTATTTATTTGTTGCTTTCCTGGACGGTTATCCCGGCCATAGTGGGCTTCATTGAAGGTATACTCTATTTGCTTATGACGGATGAGGAATTCGACGCAAAATACAACAGATGACTTTTGCCTGATGATTTTATAAGGAAAAATAAAAACCGCTCTTAACGGGGCGGTTTTTACGTTTAATTGATATTTTGCGGTTTAAGACTGCTTTTTGCCGGTATGTTTGCCGACGAATTCCATAAGTTTTACAAAAGTTTCTTTACTTAGCACGTGTTCTATTTTGCAGGCGTCTATTTCCGCCGTGGCGGGCCTTACGCCTACGATATCCCTTAAAAATTCCGATATGACGGAATGCTTTTTCTTAACCTCTCTGGCTATCGCCTGCCCATCTTTTGTCAGCTGCACGCGGCCGTATTTCTCGTGAGTGATAAGCCCGCGCGCTTCCAAAGCTTTCAGGGCTCCGCTGACGCTGGGCGTTTTTACGTTCATCAGGATTTTTATATCGGTTACGCGCGCGCCTTTTTCGCCTTCGCAGGCGATTGAAATGGCTTCAAGATAATCTTCCATACTGCTTGTAACGCTGTTCATGATATTAGTCTGCCTAACTTTGGGCTTGTTGTCAAGCGATTTAAGGTTTGGAAGGCGCGCCCGCATATTATATAATAAATATATATATTCAAACGCAGGAATACGAAAGATGAAAGAAAACAAAAATAAATATTCAGCTACGGTTTTACTTCCTAAAACTGATTTCCCGATGAGAGCGGGCCTTCCTAAAAAAGAGCCGGTTCTCCTTAAGTTCTGGCAGGATATGGAACTTTATAAAAAAATGATGGCCAAAGCCAGCGGCAAAGAAAAATTCATCTTGGCCGACGGTCCCCCTTACGCAAACGGGCGCATTCACATGGGGCACGCATTAAATAAAGTTCTTAAAGACATAGTAAACAAATCCCATGCTCTTATGGGCTATTATACTCCTTACGTGCCCGGCTGGGACTGCCACGGCCTGCCTATCGAGCAAGCCCTTATCAAAGAAATGAAAATTGACAAAAAGGAAATTAAAGATATTCCGGCTTTCAGGAAGAAAGCCCGCGCTTTCGCGCAGAATTTCGTCAATTTGCAAAGGGAAGGTTTTAAACGCCTGGGTATTACCGGCGATTGGGATAATCCTTATCTTACGATGTCCAATGTTTACGAAGGCCTTACCGTAGGGGCTTTCTTTGAAGCTTTGGAAAAGGGCTATGTTTACAAAGGCAAAAAAGCGATTTATTGGTGCCCTAACTGCGAAACGGCTTTGGCCGACGCGGAAACCGAATATCACGATAAGACTTCCACCTCAATTTACCTGCGTTTTAAAATTAAAGAGGCGAAGGAAGGGCTTTTTGGCGGGATTGATTCCTCCAAAGACGTTTATTTGGCCGTTTGGACGACCACCCCTTGGACGATCCCGGCGAACATGGCCGCCGCCGTCAACTTTGACGAAGACTACCGCATAATGAAGTTAAACGACGGAAGCTATATAATAGCCGCCGATAAATTGGCAGACGCTTTCGCCAAAGAATGCGGATTTTCCGCCGAGGCTTTCGGTAAAGTTAAGGGGGAAAACCTCGTCGGCGTAAAGTACGAACATCCTTTAAATCATAAACTCAACCCGGTAATCCATACCGATTTCGTAACTATGGACGCCGGCGTCGGCATAGTGCATATAGCCCCGGGACACGGCGAGGAAGATTTTTACGCCGGCCTTAAATGGAATATAGACGCTTTCTGCCCCGTCGACGAAAAAGGCGTTTTTACCAAAGACGCAGGCGAGTTTGAAGGACAAAGCATTTTTAAAGCCAATCCCCTGATAATTGAAAAACTTAAGGAGATAGGCAGCCTTATCAAACAGGCCGACATCAGCCACAGCTATCCGCATTGCTGGAGATGTAAAAAGCCGATTATCTTCCGCGCCACGGAACAATGGTTCTTGGGAGTCGACAAATTTGATTTAAGAAACCGCCTCGTCAAAGAAATAGAACAGACGAAATGGTTCCCGCCCAGCGGCGAAAACCGCATAAAATCCATGGTGCAGCTGCGCCCGGACTGGTGCCTTAGCCGCCAGCGCTTCTGGGGCGTGCCGCTGATGGTTTTCTATTGCAAAAAATGCGGCAAAGTACAGATTAATCACGACCTTTTTGAACACGTAAAAGCGCGCGCCATGAAAGAAGGCAGCGATTTTTGGTTCGAGCAGGAAGCCAAGGACATTCTGCCCGCAGGCTATAAATGCGAATGCGGCGGCGAAGAATTTACCAAAGAAAAAGACATCCTGGACGTTTGGTTTGATTCCGGCGTATCGTGGGAAGAAGTGCTTAAATACAGAGGGCTGGGCTTCCCCGCCGAGGTATATTTGGAAGGTTCGGATCAGCACAGAGGCTGGTTCCAAACCTCTCTTATAGCCGGCACGGTTTTGGAAGGCAAAGCTCCTTTTAAAAACGTAATAACGCACGGTATGATTTTGGATCAGCAGGGCAGGGCCATGCATAAATCCGCCGGAAACAGCGTCGAGCCCGATGATATTACGGAAAAATTCGGCGCGGATATCTTAAGGCTTTGGGTAAGCTTTACGGACTATTCCGACGACGTTAGATTATCTTCCGAAATTTTGGAAGGCCCGGTGGATTCTTACCGCAAAATCAGAAACACGGTAAGATACGCTTTGGGCAATCTTTCGGACTATAACCCCGCCGAGCATAAAGTGGCCGGCAAGGACATGACCGAGCTTGACCAATATATGCTCAAACGCCTTGACGATCTTATTAAAAACGTCAGGGACGATTATAAGAATTTCCGCTTCAGAAAAGCAGCCCGCGCCATAACGGATTTCTGCATTTTGGATTTGTCTTCCTTAATGTTGGACGCTTCCAAAGACAGACTTTATACTTTGGGCGCGGCTTCGCCCGCAAGACGTTCGGCTCAGACGGCTTTGTTTGAAATCGTTACGGCCCTTTTAAGGCTCTTGGCCCCGGTTCTTTGCTTTACGTGCGAAGAAGCCTGGCAGGAAGTTAAAAAATTGCCGTGCGGGAAAGACTTGGAAGAGAGCATTTTCCTTTCCGATATGCCCGAAGGCGCAAGCTTTGTAACTTCCGCCGAGGTGGAAAATAAATGGAATAAAATCCGCGAAATTCGCTCTTCCGTGCTTAAAGCTTTGGAAGAAGCCCGCCAGAAAGGGCTTATCGGCGCGCCTTTGGAAGCCAAGATAATCTTTAATTCTTCCGATAAACAAACCAAAGATTTCCTTAAGGAAACTTTGCCTTTGTGGCCGGAAGTGGCGATAGTTTCCCAAGCGGAAGTGGCGGAAGCGGAAGGCAAGGAAAAGCTTGAAGTGGAAGTCCTCCACGCCGCAGGGCATAAATGCCCGCGCTGCTGGCAGTGGAAAGAGGATATAGGCTCAAACGGCAAATACGCCGATTTGTGCGGACGCTGCGCGAAAGTCCTTGAAGAAGAAAAGGTTAATGTCGACGTCGCGGCTTAAAAAATTTCAGGCGGGGATAAAGGGCCCGCTGTTTATAGGGGCCCTTATCTTCGCGCTGGACAGAATAAGCAAAATCTTGGCGCTGAAGTTCTTGGCGCCGGCGGGGTCTTTGGCCGTCGCGCCGTTTTTCCGCCTTACTTATGTGGAAAATACGGGCGCGGCTTTCGGAAGTTTTAAAAACGGCAATATCTATTTGGCGTTGATTTCCGCCGCGGTTTTATTTATGATGTTTAAGTGGAAGCCCGAGCTTGACCGCCTTGGCGCGGCGGCGCGGTGGGGTTTTGTTTTTATAGCGGCAGGCGCGCTCGGCAATATGTACGACAGGGTTGCGCTCGGCTTTGTGGTTGACTATTTTGATTTTATAGTGTGGCCGGTATTTAATGTGGCCGATTCTTTTATATGTATAGGGGCGGGCCTTATTATACTGGCGGCAGTTAAAGACGGAAGAAAAAAGAAATCGGAGGCTAAATGAAAAAGTATCTTTTATTTGCTTTGGCTTTATGTTTTGTTTTTGCGGGATGCGGCAATGACAGGCTGTTTAAAAAGGCAGTGGCGTATTCAAAAGCCGGCAAGACGGAAGCCGCGTTAAAAACCTATAACAGAATTTTAAAGGATGACCCGGACTATATTTCCGCTTTGGTCAACAGGGGCGTTATTTGGGAAAAGCTCGGCGATTTCGACCGCGCGGAAGAAGATTACAGAAGGGCCGCAAAACTTAACCCGTATCATCCCAACGTGCTTACGAATTTGGGCTCTTTTTATTTGGGGCGTAACTTTCCTTTGGACGCCATAAGCAACTTCAACGTCGCTTTGGAAGTCGATCCTAACAACTTTTTGGCCTTGGTCAAC
Organism: Candidatus Proelusimicrobium excrementi; assembly: GCF_937881865.1. Classification (NCBI taxonomy): domain Bacteria; kingdom Pseudomonadati; phylum Elusimicrobiota; class Elusimicrobia; order Elusimicrobiales; family Elusimicrobiaceae; genus Candidatus Proelusimicrobium; species Candidatus Proelusimicrobium excrementi. Next base: position 15,429 of record NZ_CALGEO010000007.1, on the reverse strand, counting down.
CGTGCGTCTGCATATCAAAGCTTGGGCTATAAACGCCGCGCGCTTGAAGATTTGGAACACGCGCTTGAAATTTATCCGGAAAGCCAGCTTGCAATAGTAAACAAGGCCATTCTTGATTATGATCTTTTCAACTACGACGACGCTATTTCCGGCTATACGCACGCCCTTTACAATGATCCCAAAAACGCCCAAAACTTCTATCGCCGCGGAATGGCTTTTAAAGCGGTTAACAGATACGGCAACGCTTTGGCGGATTTTAATATGGCCGTCAATTTGAAGCCTTCTTACGTCCCCGCGCTTTACGAACGCGCAAAAATGCTGTTTAAAAGCGGCGATTACGAATCCGCTTTGGCGGATCTCAATAAAATAAAAACGATAAACAACAAGTTTGTTCCCGCCTATGAATTTACCGGCGACATTATGGCTATTGAGGACCCGGTTACCGCCACTTCAAACTATATGGTGGCCAAGAAGCTCGATCCCAAAAATTATAAACGCTACAACGCCAAAATCGCTTTAATGAGGACCGACGCCGGCCGCCGCAAAGTTATAAAGAGAACGGTCGACGATATTTAAAGGGGCGGATAAATGCAGAATAAAAAACTTATCCTTTTTGCGCCGGATTCTTACTGTCTGCGCGGTTGGGTCAGCGTATGCGCCGGCGCGCTGCTCTTGATGGCTTACGCGGCGGACTTATCCCCCACGATGAGGCTCTTTATAGTACTGATAACGTTTTTTTGGGGCGGAGAGCTTTTTATAAGGGGATGTCTGCTGGAGCTTAAAAATCTTTACGTCGGTTTTAACGCTTTTGCGCTGGTAAGCGCGGGCGCCGCTTTTTTGTTTGCCGTGCTGAACGCTTTGCGCGAGGGGACCGGCTTCCCCGTTTCGGGCGCGGCGGCGTTAATGCCTTTTATTTTTATCTGCGCGAACTTTATTAAATATTTTGAACTTAGACATATAGGCAGCAGCCGCAGATTTATAAAGAGTTTGGACGCTTTTATTTCCAAATCGGTTTTTAAAGTTCAAGATGACGGTTCCGTTAAAAAAGTCTTCGCTTCCGAAGTGGAAATAGGCGACGTCCTTTTGGTTAAAAACGGGGAAAGGCTGGCCGTCGACTGCAAAATAATAAAAGGTTCCACGATAGTGGACGAATCGCTGCTTACCGGCAATATAACTTTGGCGGCGAAACAAACCGGCGATATCCTGCCGGCGGGCAGCGTAAACAAGGGCACGGAAGTCAGAGCGACTGCGGAAAGCTTAAAAAATTCTTCCAAAATAGCCAGAATTTTGGAAGAAGTCAAAAAAAGCGAAACAAAAAAAATGCTTTCGCCGAGTATGCTGGAACTTTACGCGGGCAGAGTGCTGCTCTTCTTTTTTGTTTTTGCTTCTTTGCAGTTTATTTGCGGCGCGCTTATAGAACCTTCCAAAGTCTTTCATTGGTTTTTGGCTTTTCTGCTTATATTGGCTTTAAGCGGCCCGGTAACTTATATGGCGGCGGTTTTGCTGCCGGTGTTTTTTACCGTAAGAAACGCGCGCAAAAGCGGCATTTTCATTCAAAACGGGCAGGCCTTGAATCTGCTGCGTTTAAGCGATATTATTTTTATAGACAAAACCGGCACTTTGACTTCCGGCCGTTTGGAAGTGGCCTCAGCCGAACCGGCGGAAGGCGTAAAAGCGGCGGACGTGCTGAAAGCCGCTTATACGGCGCAGTCTTCGGCGGATAATATCTTTGCCTGCGCTTTAAAAGAATACGCCAGAAAGAACAAACTTTCCGCGCCGAAGCTGAGTTCGATAGAACTTCATCCAAGTTTCGGCACCGTGGTAAAAGAAGGCAAAAATATTATAATAGCCGGGCGCAAAAACTGGCTGGAGGACAAAGGGATAGAAGGCCTCCCCGCGGCGGAAGACGTCAAAAGAACGGTATTTTACGTCGCCAAAAACGGCAAGTATTTAGGCGCGGTTTATTTTAAGGACAGACTCCGCGCAAATGCGAAAAGCACTATATCCTTCCTTAAAGCCGCCGGTAAAAAAATATGCCTGATTTCGGGCGATAATAACGGCGCGGTTGCGGCCGCGGCGCAAATGGCCGGCATTGAAGAGTATTATTCGGCTATGTATCCCCAGGATAAGGCGGCGAAGATATCCGCGGCTTCCAATATGGGGCAAAAAACGGTAATGCTCGGGGACGGTTTTAACGATATCCTCGCGCTTTTGCAAGCGGGCGCGGGTGTTGCTTTCAGCGCGGCGAACAATGTGTTTTCCAGCTGGGTGGATATCATCATTAAAGACAGGGACTTTGCCGCTTTCAGGCGGGTTTTTGATTTTGAAGCTTGCCGCGCCAACGTGATAAAACAGAACGTTTACATATCGGTTTTTGTTTCCGTGTTTATGTTCTGGGAAGTTCTTATCGGCGGGAAAGCCCTCGCCTGGTATGAAAATCTTTTGGCTGCGCTTTTGACTTTACTTATAATAGCTATAAATTCTGCGAGGATTAACCATGGACAGAGATATTGATTTCGGATACACTAAAGACCACGCGCGTAAAGGCGCAAATACTGAACTCCCGGCGATACAATGCTGGGAAAACCAATATAAAAGGGATTACGTCATAAAAATCGTTCTGCCGGAATTTACTTCCGTATGCCCTAAAACCGGGCTGCCGGATTTCGGCGCAATAACGATAGAATATATCCCGAACGAACTTTGCCTTGAGCTTAAATCTTTAAAATATTATTTGCTTGAGTACCGCGATATGGGCATTTTTATGGAAAACATCGCCAATAAAATTTTGGATGACGTCGTCAAAGCCTGCAAGCCCAAAGTGGCCCGCATTACCGGCGAATTTACGCCGCGCGGCGGATTAAAATCCGTAATTATCGCCGAACACGGCAAGTGGCCTTCAAAATGAAATATAAAAATATAACCGCGTTTTTGCTGGGCGTATTCGTCGCCGGGCTTTTGTGGCAGTATTATCTTAGGCCCAAATATCTTATAAAAAGCGGGGATGAGGAAGCCCTTTCCGCAATACAGATGGCGGATATCGCCGCTTTAAACGAAGCCACCGCCGAGATTGAAGGCGAGGTGCTTTTTAAAGATTACGGCGAAAACGCGGAGTTTAAAAACGATATTATCAATAATTCCTCCGGCGGGGAAGAAGAGTTTGAGTTCCACAGCACGGCCAACCGCGAGCCTGATTTTTTTGAGCAGGCTTCACGCCCCGAGCCCAAGGAAAGCAAAATCATTATTGAAAATGACGCCCCCGTAATGCACCCTGATTCCATATCGAAGGTTCAGCCCTCCGAGGAATTTGATTCCGCCGATTTGCCAAACCGTATAACCATGATAAGCGCGCCGGTTAAATTTACGGAAATTTCTTCAGGTAAAGATTATACGGCTTACAAAAAGGCGAACCCGGGCGATTATCCCGAAGTCAATTTCAAAAAAGACAGAATAGTTTTTGTGGAATCGGACAGCGCGCTTTCCAACGGATTTTTTGAAATTAGGGACTATACGGAAAACGAGAACGACGTAACCGTCAATTATAAAGTTAATATCTTGGGGGCCGCCAAAAGGCCGGAAGAAGCGCCTTACGTAATAATACCCCTTGGAAAGCCCGTCGTTCTTAAGCAGGTTAAGTAAAAGCGGTCGTTAAGGGCCGAAGTACGGGTTACTATTTTCCATAGGGAGGGGAGCGATTGGCTTTCCTCCCTATATAATTATAAGCCCCCGCATTAAAAGCGGGGGCTGATTGATTTTACGGATATTTAATGTATTAAATATCGTCCCAGCCTTCGACTGCGGAACTTTGGTTGTAGGCTGATACGTTAGCCTCAAAAAAGTTCCCTTTTACGCTGCCTTCCCCGTTGGTGTCGGCGATTTTTTCCAAATGCGGGTAGGGGGTAACGTCGAACCCTTTAAATATGGGGTTAAGGCCTATTTCCTTAAGACGCTGGTTCGTTATAAACTTGGTGTATTTTTCCGTAGTGTCTTTATTTATGCCGACGATATTATCGCCTATTATCGCATTGCTCCAGGCCATTTCCTGTTCCGCGGCTTTATTGAACATTTCGTAAACTTCCTGCTCGCTAAAAAAGCCGGGGTTATCCTTCCATATCTGTTTAATCATTTGGGAGAATATCACGCAGTGCGTAAGCTCGTCGCGGTTGATGTATTTTATTTCGTCGGCCGTGCCTATCATCAGGCTTCTTGCGGCCAAATTGTAGAAGAAGTTAAAACCGTTGTAAAAATAAATGCCTTCCAAAAGGAAATTGGCTATAAGCACGCGCGCAAAATTGGCGTCCGTGCGGTTGTCTAAGAAATCCTGATATATGGCCGCTATGTATTTATTGCGCTCAAGAAGGATTTTATCCTCGCGCCAGCGTTCGTAAATGTCGTTTCTTTTATCCGCGGGCACTATGCTTTCTATAATATAAGCGTAGCTTTGGGAATGCACCGCTTCCTGATAGGTTTGTATGGCCAAAATAAGGTTTATTTCCGGCGCGGTTATATATTGGCTTATATTGGGCAGATTATTTGTTTGTATGCTGTCTAGGAAAACCAAAAAAGATAAAATTCCGTCGTAGCTTTCTTTTTCGTGGGGGGAAAGCTCGCTGTAACAGCGTTTGTCGTCGGTGAGGGAAACCTTTTCCGGTATCCAAAAGTTTTCCATCATAACGCGGTAAAGTTTATTTGCCCAATTGTATTTGACATTGTTCAAATTAAATAAATTGGTAACGTTTCCGCCGATTATTCTGCGGTTTTGTATACTGTCGTCGCCTTCTACGTTGAATATTTTTTTGCTTTGCATATCGTCCTCTTTTTAACCGGCGCAGCTTATGCACTCCGCTTTTTTTGCGGAGCTGCCGTCTTTTTGTATGCTGCGGGTGTAATAAAGCGTTTTGATTTCCTTTTTCCAAGCCAGCATAATGGTGTCAAAAATATCTTTGGCTTTTATGTCCATATTTAAGTTGTAAATAAGCTCGAAAGATATGCCCGTGTCTATCCATTTGTTTATGCGGGATATTATATCCACCACTTTTTGCTGGCTGATATTTTTATTTTCTTGGTAATACCAAAATTTTTCTTTAATATACATGGGGCAGTTGGGTATACTGCCTTTGGCGTGGGTTTCCACAAAGAACTTGCTGTAAACCGGCAGTATCGACGCAGAACAGCCTTGTATCAGGGAAGAACTCGTATTCGGGGCGATAGCGGTTATTTGGGAATTTCTTACGCCGTATTTTTTCAAATCTTCAAAAACCTGTTTCCATTGTGCGTAATATTTTGAGTTCTGTTTGAACCATTCTTCGTTTTTGCCGATTATGAGGCCTTTGTCCCAGTCTGAGCCTTTATAAGCTTCAAAGGGGCCTTTTTTAGCCGCTATGGCTATGCTGGCTTTTGTGCAGTAAAGGGCGAACTTCTCAAATAGTTCGTCTGCGTAATCGGCCGAGGCCGTATAAGTTATATTCCTGTAAGCCAAATGGTCCGCCAAACCCATCGCGCCGACGCCTATCGTGCGGTAGCGGCGGTTGTGCAGGGTGCCTTCCGGCACGGGCACTTCGGTCAAATCTATGGCGTTGTCCAAAAATCTGACGGAAGCTTTGCAGCAGCTTTCAAGCTCTTCGTCGCTGAAAATATTTGCCAAGTTTATTGAAATCAAATTGCATACGTGGACCAGTCCGTCGTAAACCTCCGATATGATTCTGCCGTTTTCCAGCCTTTTGGGGGAGAATTTGGCCGGGCGGACATTGCTGTGCGATTCCGTGCATAAATTGGTTGAAACTATAAGCCCGTCGTGTTTGTTTGGATTGTATTTGTTTAAAGTATCTTTAAAAGCTATATAAGGCATCCCGGTTTCTATTTGGGACTTCATTACTTTTTTAATCAGTTCCTTTGCCGGCAGGAATTTAAACAGTTCCAGTTTGCCGTCCTTGGCGTCTTTATAAAGATTTTCGTAGAAAGCTTCAAACTCTTCTCCCCACAAATCGGTAATTTCGGTATTATATTTGGAGCGGATTTCGCCTGGGTCCACCATAAGCCATTCTTCTGCGCTTTGCACTTTTCTCATAAATAAATCTGGGATTACCACTTGCGGGAAGATGTCATAGGCTTTCATGCGCTGATCGCCGTTTTCGGTGCGGAGCTCAAGGAAGTCTTCAATATCCAAATGCCACATATCAAGCGCGACGGTTACCGCGCCTTTGCGTTTGCCCTGCTGGTTTACGGCCACGGCGGTATCGTTGATTATGCGTATCCACGGTATAACTCCGCCGCCGGCGTTTTTTACGCCTTTTATTCTGGCGCCTTTGGCTCTTAAGCGGGATATGTTGACGCCCACCCCTCCGCCGAATTTGCTTATGGCGGCTATTTGGTCGACTATATAGAAAATTGAATCCCTGTTATCGTCGGCCATGGTTATGAAGCACGAACTTAAATTGCCGTTGGGCCTTCTTAAATTCATTAAAAGCGGGGTGGCCAGCGATATTTTGCGGTTGGCCAGTTTTTCGTAGGTGTCTTTGACGCATTCCATGCGCGTTTCTTTAGGGTTGTTCATTTCCGCCAAAAGGGCTATCGTCAGGAACATATCCTGCGGCAGTTCGGCGGGTTTGTCCTCATATTCGCAAAGATATCTTTTTATCAGCAGGCTTGCGCCGGCATAGTCGTAAATAAAATCAAAATCGGGATTGATAAAAGAGGCCGCCGTTTCTATATCCTGCGGTGTATAATACTGCAGTATCAAATCCGTATATACGCCGTTTTTTACGTTTTGCGCGAGGGTTGCGGGATAATCGTAAAGTTCTTTTCTTCCGCAGGTTTTGTAAAGGCTTAAAATCCTTAAACGTCCGGCAAAATATTTCCAGTCCGGCGCGTTGATGGATGTAAGGCTTAACGCGGTTATTATAAGGTGTTCCAACATTTGCGCGTACGTGGTGTTTTCTTTGATTAAAGGCAGGGCTCTTTGCTCAATTTCTTTCACGTCGACGTCAAGCCCTTGGGCCGCCTTGGCGAGCACCGCCGGCAGCTCCACGGAGATAAGTTCAATTTCTGTGGAATTAAATAAAGTTGATGGCATTTGTCTATCCTAAAAAAATCGTTTTTTTTGAAGCTACATTATATTAAATCAAAAAAATCGCCCCGGTTAAAGGGCGGCTTTAAAGTGTTTGGCGGCTTATAAATTTTATTTAAGAAAACAGCCTTTTTTCCAAAATATCCGCGGCCAAGGCCACCATATCGGGGCAGGGGCGTTTTTTATAGTATTCCTGCGTACGCGGCTGAGGCGCGGGCGCGGATTTGGAGTTCGCCGGCAGGCCCAAAAGTTCCCTGCAGATTATGGAGCCGGTTTCTTTCTTAAAATCTTCTGCCAGGGATTGTATAAGGCGGTAATGCCCTTCCTTGGCTTTAAAATCTTTCGGATTCAAAGGCCCCTTTTTAAGCCCTGCGACCATAAACATACCGCTTACGCAGCCGCAGACTTCTCTTAATCGGCCCATACCTCCGCCGAAAGATGATGCTATCAAAACAGCCGTATCCTTATCTATATTAAGTTCTTCCCGAAAGGCCAGTAAAACGGATTGTGCGCATCCATAGCCTTCCAAAAACAGTTCTTTAGCGCGTTTAGCTTTGTCATTCATAAAAATATTATACAATTTAAACGGAAGAAACTATGAAGAGCATAATTATCTTTGATATGGACGGAACCATTTTGAACACTTTGGGCGATTTGGCCGATTCCGTCAATTACGCGCTTAAACTCTGCGGCTGGCCCGAGCGGGGGGAGGATGAAATCCGCAAAGCTTTGGGCAACGGCGTTAAGGCTCTTATAGAAAAGTCGGTTCCGCAGGGCGCGTCAGAGGAAGAAACCTTAAAATGTCTGGAGAAATTTAAGGCTTATTATTCCAAACATATGTACGTAAAGACAGCGCCTTATCCGGGTATTAAAGAGCTTTTTAAGTCTTTAAAAGAACGCGGGTGCCGCTTGGCGGTGGTTTCAAATAAATTTGATTCGGCCGTAAAAGAACTGTGCGGCATTTATTTTAAAGACGTTTTTGATATTGCTATAGGCGAAAGCCCGGAAGTCCGTAAAAAACCCGCGCCCGACAGCGTTTTTAAAGCTTTAAAAGAACTTAAAGCCCGCAAAGAAGACGCCGTTTATATAGGCGACAGCGAAGTCGATTACAATACAGCTTTAAATTCCGGCCTGCCCTGTATTTGCGTAACTTGGGGTTTTAGGGACAGGGCCGAACTTGAAAAATTGGGGGCGAAGTTTTTCGCGCATACCCCGGCGCAAATTTTGGATTTGATTGAAAAATTATAAACAGGAGATACAAATGAAAAAATATTTTTTTGACGTTATCATACACAAATATGCGGATTTTTCCGGCAGGGCTTCCCGTACGGAATTTTGGCTGTTTAACTTGTTTTATTTTTTAATAATGCTTGTTTTGAGCATGGTATTTTTCTTTTTAATGTTTGCCGTGCCCTCCGATAATACCGTCGTAGGTTTGTTTTTGGCTTTTTTAGGCTTGGTGATAGGGCTTTTGTATTTGGTCATGCTGGTGCCGTGCATAGCTTTGAGCGTCAGGCGTCTGCACGATGCGGGGCTTAGTGGCTGGCTGATTTTGGTGGCTTTAATATTTTCCCCGATTTTGATTATTTTCGGTTTGCTGCCTCCGACGGAAGGGCCGAATCAGTATGATGCACAGTAATCTTGCCCGCCTTTTGTTTTTTGTTTGTTTTGCTTTTGCCGCCTGCGCTTATGAAATGCCGGGCGGCTCTTTGCCGGAAACGGCTCAGCCGCAATGGCTTGAAGCCGACTGCTCAAAATTAAACCTGCCTGAAAATAAATTTGAAGGCCTTTACTGCAAAGAAAATACAGTTGATTCTTCTTATTGCGCTTTTTTTGAGAACGGACGCTTTTTTTATTGCGAAAAAAAGGATAATTCCGGCTGCGTTTCTTATGTTCTTAACCGCTGGGGTTCTTCCCTGACGCAAAACGAGGAAAACGCGGAAGGTCTGCCCTTGAAAGAAGCTTACTACGCTTACGGCAAATTGGCCCGTTTTACCGAATATGATTATAAAGCCGGGCTTGTTTATAAGGTATGGCTGGACGCTTCTCAAACAAGGCTGAACATTTCAGGCGTTAAAGGAAATATTATCGATAAATTCTATTTCCGCGCGGGCAAGCCTTATGTAAGATATCCCGGCGGGAACGACATGGGCGAAGCAAACGGGGAATGGACATTAAAAGACGGTAAGATTTTTACCGACGGAGTCTTTCTCTATTCTCTGCCTAAAGAAGATTCCGCGCCGGATTTATGTTCCGTTTTTAAAGGTGTTTGCGCGGAAGAAGCTGCGGCCTCCGGCAAAGATTCCAAATAATCCGATACGGCTTTTTCGCTCCATTCAAAATTATTATGCCCGCCGTGCGGGGAAATGAAATTTCTGCTTCCCGCCGGCGCGGCTTTAAACAAAGCGTCGGACATTTCCCACGGAATAAGCATATCTTGGCGGCTGTAAATTATAAAAACCGGGTTTTTTAAGTCCCTTATTTTATCTATATTGTTAAACAGCTTGTTAAATAAAAACGGATAAGCAAGGGCGGAAGCCGTTTTCCTTAAAACGGAATTATGACGATATCCGCCGCGCATCAGGAAAGAAGCCGCCATATCGGGCGTATTTGTAAAAGGGCTTTGCATTATTAAAGCTTTAAACGGCAGGCCGTTATAAGCAAGGGCCGTTTCCAACAAGGCCGCGTTTCCTAAAGAATGGGCAAAAAGTATAAGTTTTTGAGGGGGGATATTTTCTTTCGTTATAAGGTAATCGAGAGCGGCTTTTGCGTCCTCAAAAAAACTTTCCTGATTTAAACCGCCTTCACTTTTGCCGAAGCCGCCGTAATCAAACATAAAAACGCCGAAGCCTTGGGCGGAATATATTTCCGCAAATTGTATGTAATAACTTATATTCCCGGCATTGCCGTGAAAGAGTATTATAGTTTCTTTTCCGGGCTTTGCGGGGCTTAAGGCTGCGTATAAAGTTTCGCCTGAAGTTTTGGCGATAACGGTTTCTTTAAAATTTTCCGGCATGGGGGCGACCTCTTTAAGAGGGCGGTATATTAAGTAGCCCGCGACGTAATTTACGGCGATAAAAACCGCCGCCAGAGCAATTGTGATAAAGGAAAATTTTTTCATAAAGATATTTTAACTTATATGAAAGGTAAATTCTTAAAATAAGGCCAAGTTTAGGCTAAAACGGGTTCAAGGGCCGTTTCCTGCATGGCTTCTTCTATTGTTATAGGGGCGGTAAGTTCCAGCTGGTCTATCGTATGCAAAGGATAAGCCAAATAGCGGTTTAAAAATCTTTTGCAGACGTACCTGGTTTTGTTTAAGTTTATTACGTCGCGGCTTGTAAGGAAGTTCAGCGAACTTAAAGGCAGTTCGTGCATGGCGTTCCAAAATTCTTCGTCTATGCCCAGCACGGTTCTGCCGGCCAAACCGAAACCGCTCAGCTGCATTAATCTTAAAAGGAAAGCCGGCGCTACGGCTTGGTTCAGCGGGGCGGAGTTAATTTCCGAAAGAGCGTTTTCCAGCAAACGGAACTTTTCCGGGTTGGGGTTGTAATCCGGTGTTAAGCGATAGAAAAGCTCGCAGAAATAAGCCGCGGTCTGCGTTTTGTTGAAGTCCTTTCTTATTTCGGGGTAGACCGTTTCCAATTTCCCGCCGGTAACACAGCCGACCGAGGCGTTCCTCCTTATATAAATGCGCGCGCAGGACTGGGCGAAAGGCTCGCTCAAAGCTTTCAGCTTGGAATCGGCGCGGTTTACGCCCGGGAACCTTAGCGCCACTCTGCCGTGTTCCAAAGTATAGGCGCAAATCATGCGGTCGCGCTCTCTGAAGTTTTGGCGGAGAAGTACAATCATTCGGTCGGTAAAATTCATATCTAAATGATACAATATAAATAAGCTTTTGTTCCGTTTGATTTATTTAGACGAAAGAACTCAAGCCGTCGGCTTACAAGTAAACATGTTTTAACCTATAAGTTACATGCTGTAACTTCAAGTTACGTGATTTTTTGATTTTGAGATGTAATAATATAAGTTGCGTGTTTTTTCCTTCTGTAACTTCAAGTTACGTGATTTTTTGATTTTGAGATGTATTAATATAAGTTGCGTGTTTTTTCAGATTTGGAGGAAATTTTAATTTTATTTCAAGTGCGGCGTAGCACGAAGAACGGGAGCGAAGCGACTCTCGCTACGCGAACGAGAAAAAAATTAAAATTTACCCAAATATGGGAAAATGTTAGCCGCGATAGTGCCAAAGAACAAATCCTTAAAATCTTTCCAAAACTTCAAAAATGTAATATAATATTATCACTATGTTACCTACATATAGACCAAACAACAGAAAAAGAGCTAAAACCATTGGTTTTAGGGCTAGAATGGCCACCGCGGGTGGCAGAAAAGTGCTTAGTGCCAGAAGGGCTAAAGGGCGCAAAGAGCTTATTCGCAAGTAATATTGTGAAGAAATTCGGCCTTGCTAAGACGGACAGAGTCTATCTTGAAAATGATTTTAAGTATATCTTAAAAGAAGGCGTCAAGATATACGGTGACGGTTGCGTCTTATGGCATAGGCCCAATCCCCATTTAACCGCCGGGGGGGAACAAAAACCCTCCGGCGAGAAAGTTAAAGGGCGGATAGGCGTGATAGTTTCAAAAAAGTTAGGCAATGCGGTTGTAAGAAACCGCTGTAAAAGGCTTTTCAGAGAGGCCTTTCGGCTTAACAGACATTTATTGACAGACGGCGCCGATTGCTTGGTTTCCGTAAAGAACGCGGATAAATTCCCCGATATGGAAGCGGCCGGTGCGGCTTTTTTGCGGTTGGCAAAAAAAGCTGGAATTTTTAAAGAACCATAAGGACCCTTTTTCTTATACCCTTACCTTAGGTTTCATTAAATTTTGATGAAAACGTTTTTGCTTTGCTTGTTGCGGCTCTTCAGCCGTTACGTAAGGCCGTTTTTGGGGCCCATGGGCGTTTGCCGGTTTTATCCTACTTGTACGGCTTACGCTTTTGAGGCCATTAATAAGTACGGAGCTTTTAAAGGCTCTTATTTGGCCGTGAAAAGAGTGCTTAAATGCCACCCTTTTCATCCGGGCGGATTTGACCCTGTTCCGTAGTCTGTTTGCTGAAGGCCTCGGCTTTGGCGGATTTTTCGCATTGCCGAAGGAGACAGATGAATAAGGATTTTTTTATAGCATTAGGCATAACCGCTTTAGTTTATGTCGGTTATTCCTACTTTTTCCCCCAAAATCAGCACCCGATACCCCAGCAGGAAACAGCCGCAGTTGAAGAGCAGGCCTCTTCCCCGGCTCCGAAAATAAAAGTAAAAACTTCAGTAAAAGAAAACGCGGCTCAGGAAGAGGAACGTTTTTATACTCTTTCCGTAAAAGACGCGGATATAACTTTTTCTTCCAAAGGCGCGGCGATTAAAACTTTTGATTATAAAGACGTCGTTGCACCGCTTAATCTTATGCCTTACGGGCGGGAAGGTTATTTCGCCACGATGCCGGAACTTAACTTTAAACGCGTGGACGACGCTTCCGCCGATATGGTTTTTGAAGCTTCCGTTCCCGGATCTCTTAAAGTTCGCAAAGAGTATACTTTCAGCAGGGACGGCGGGCTGAACCAAATGAGCCTTAAGGTAAAGAACTTAAGCGATAAAAACCTTGAAATTTCCGACGTTTTCGTCAATATGGGGCCCGGTTTGGCCACCGTTAAGAGCGAAATGAGCGAAAATTCCGCCAATTTGCGCGCCGTATGCCTTATAAGGGAAGAAGGCAAAAAGAAGGCCACCGTAAATTCCGTCACGGAAAAGATGATGTCCAAGCCCGCAAAGCTGGAAGCCGAATGCGGCGGCTGGGAATGGGCCGGTATTGATAACCGCTACTTCCTTACCGCTTTTATTCCGCGCAGCTGGAAGCCCGAAGCTTCCGATTTGAAGTTTACCAAACAATTTATTTACAATCAGCCCAGCTTTTACGGGCTTTTCGGCGAAAAGGCCGTAATGGGCCCCAATCTTGCCGTAAAACTGCCTATGGCGGTGGAAGCCGGCGGGGAAATTTCCTTTGACGCCGATTTCTATATCGGCCCCAAAGATTACAACCGCCTTTTGGAACTTCCTTTTGATTTACAGCGTTCCATACAGTTCGGCTTTTTCGGCCAGTTCGGCAAATGGGCCAGAAATTTGCTTGAATGGCTGAACGGCTATACCCATAACTACGGCTGGGCGATAATCATAATGACCGTAATGATTCAGGCCGTTATGTTCCCGCTTACGTATAAACAGCTTAAATCTTCCGCGGTTATGCAAAAGATCCAGCCGGAAATGAAACGTATTCAGGAAAAGTATAAAAACGACCCGATGACCGCCCAGCGCGAAATGATGTCGCTTTATAAAAAGTACGGCGCAAACCCGTTAAGCGGCTGCCTGCCTTTGTTTATCCAGCTGCCGATATTCTTGGCTTTGTTCAACGCTTTAAGAACTTCTTGGGCTTTGCACGGCGCGCCGTTTATATGGTGGATACAAGATCTTTCCGCCAAAGACCCTTATTATGTACTGCCTTTGGCCATGGGCGCGATGATGTTCGTCCAGCAGAAAATGACCATGCCCGACATCGCCAAGGATAACCCTTCCATGGCTATGATGAAGTGGATGCCGATATTCATGACTTTGATATTCTTAAACTTCCCGGCCGGTCTTACGCTGTATTGGTTCGTCAGCAACTGTATCAGTTTTGTTATAAATTTAATTTTAAAGAAAAGGCTTGCAAAAGCTTTTTAGGAGATTTGTATGTCAAGAAGAGAAATTCAATCAGAAGGTAAAGACGTAGCAACCGCAATAATACGCGGTTTAAACGAACTCGGCCGCAGACGCGACCAAGTCGAAGTAACCGTCATCCAAGAAGAAAAATCCGGCTTTTTGGGTATAGGCGGCAGGCCTGCCATAGTCAGGATTATAGAAAAGAAATGGGACAGCGAGCATTCCACCCCCATGAAGCCCAGAAGCGCGGTTAAAGCTTCCTCCTCCGGCAAAGGCCGCGGCGGAAGAAAGGGCGGCAAAGACTTTAAAAAAGGCGGCAGAAAAGCCAAAGCCGAAAGAATCAAAACCCCTAAAGAGAACGAACCGCAAAAGCTCCCCTCTGCCGAGATACAAAACGCCGTCGTCCCGGAAGATATGAAACCCGCTTTGCAGTGCGCCAAAGAAACTTTGGACACCATGATATCTTCCATGGGCGTCAAAGCCGAAAACTTAAATGTTTGGTGGGACGACAAACAGCAGAGAATTTTGCTTACCTTTGATTGCGATCACCCCGCGATAGTAATCGGCAAAGAGGGCAAAACGCTTGAATCTATGCAGTATATAGTAACTTTGGTCGTCAGCAGGCGTTTTAATACGCCCATTTCCGTAATGGCCGATACGCAGAATTACTGGAGAAAGCTTGAAGACAAAATCAATAATGAAATCGGCAAAGCCCTCAGCATGGTAAAGAGGACCAAACGCGTTTACCGCTTCCGCCCGATGTCCGCGCAGATGAGGAGATACATACACCGCTTCCTCGCCGATAATTTGGAAATTACCACGGTTTCCGAAGGCGAAGGCAAATGGAGAAAAGTTGTAATTAAACCCGAAGCCCGCCCCGCCGTACAAGCGGAAACGAAACCGGTTCAGACTTTTGTGGAACAGGAAGCCAGCGCGTGCGATATCGCCAAACATTCCTCCGACGCTTCAAAGCCGGAAGAATGCGCTGTTGTTTCCGCCGATAACGCCTCCTGCGACTGCGTGCTGACTGCGGAAAGCACCTCCTGCGCTTGCGTGGCCGATACCAATGCCGAATGCAAAGAACAGATTGAAAACGCCGAAGTTAACGCTAAAGCCGAAGCTTTGCCCGTGGAAGCCCCGGCGGAAAGCGCGAGTGCCGCTCCCGAAGCGGAAGTAAAAGCCGAGGAACCTAAAGCGGTAGAAGCAAAAGAAGAAGCGGTTTGTGCGGTATCAGCCGATAACGCCGCCTGCTCTTGCGTATTAACGGCGGAGAGCACTTCTTGCACTTGCGTGGCCGATACGGTTAAAGCGGAAGAAAGTTGCGCTTTTGCTTCCAATGCGAACGCTTCTTGCGGCAAATGCGCTTATGCCCAGCAAACTACGGCTGACGAAGCAAAAACGAACGCTTAATAAAACAAATAAAACTTTATAATAAAGCGATTAAAAACCCCCGTATAATATTTACGGGGGTTTTGTTTTGATATTTTTACTCGGTCTAAGTTAAGAGCTCGTCTTTTTTGCTCGCGAGTTGTTAAATTCTCATAGCTAGCACTTTGCCGCTTTTGGGCGTCTTTTAATTTTTTCTTCGCTTAAATACCGCGGCGGCAAAGCCGCCAT
>NZ_CALGEO010000006.1:0-1248 GCF_937881865.1 Candidatus Proelusimicrobium excrementi | reverse complement strand
ACAATTTTAATCTTTCCGTTAAGGAAATTGTAAGCAAAGCGAATTCTCTTCTGCCCAAAGCAAACGAGCATACCGCCGAACTGGAAAACTTCCTTTGGCAGCGTCTTGCCAATATTCTGGAAACAAACGGCTCCTCCGCAGACGAAATAGCCGCGCTGGAAGACGTTTCCAAAACGCCGGCAAAAATAATCGCCGCCGCGGAAGCTTTAAAAGAATCCAGAAGCGGAGAAAGCTTGGCAAGCGTGGGACAGTCGGCAAAGCGCGTCGGCAATATCTTAAAGAAAGCCGGCGTACAACAAACGGGCGAAATAAACCCCGCCTTGTTTGAACAGCCGGAAGAAAACGCTTTATTTAAAGCTTTAGAGGATATCCAAAATCAAATAAGGCCTGATTTGGGCTTGGAAACAAAAGAAGCTTACTGCGCGATTTTAAAGGCTTTATCGGCTTTTGAGTTGCCTCTTAACAACTTCTTTGATAAAGTAATGGTAAACGCCGAAAATGCGGCGGTCAAAAACAACCGTATAAACCTGCTCAGCGCGATTTATAAAGTTTTGACCGGCTCCGCGGCGGATATAAGCAAACTGCAAAAGAGAGGGTAATATGTCAAAATTAAACAAAAAGGGTATGACTCTTCTGGAAGTTATGGTAGTAGTTATTTTGATAGCGGGTTTGGCCTCTATGGCTTATCCTTCATTTTTAACTTCGGTTGAGAAGGGCAAAGCCACTGAAGCCATAAGAGTTGTTTCACACGCAGTCGCCGCGCAAAAGCAATATTATGAAGAAAACGAATCTTACGCCACGGCTTTTCAGGATTTGGCTTTTGACATCACTGGCAAAAACGTGAGCGTCAGCGGCGGCACGGCAACTACGGATAACTTTACATATACTTTGGGCGAAAGTTCCGTAACAGCATCCCATAATGCCGGCTCTTCCTATACTTACACTATAACCGGCAGCTATGACAGTGACGGCCTTATATGTGCCACTGGGACCCAAACCAATAACGACAAAAAAATCTGTTCCACTTTAGGCAAGCAGGACGGAGACAGTTACAAAATAAACTAAGCAAAAATTATTTAACAAAACTCCCCGTTTTTTAAGCGGGGAGTTTTTTATTGGAATTACGGATACTAATTTATTGCCAAAATCAGCGGCTTTATCCAAAATTTCATTCATTTAATCTCTCCTTTAATATAAAAAAGGGGAACCCGTTAAGGCTCCCCTTAGGAGGGTACTATATGTATAGTA
>NZ_CALGEO010000005.1:0-6073 GCF_937881865.1 Candidatus Proelusimicrobium excrementi | reverse complement strand
TGACTATGCAACTGTACAGCTGACCCATATGGATGGCAGTGTGGCACTGGATGCCAAAAAGCGCACTCTGGCGGTCATTGAGGGCCGCCGCCAAATGATCGATGTATTTGAAGCACTCAAAGGCTTTGACGAGGATTTTAAGGATCTGAGTTTGATCGCATCGGCTGCCCAGTTGGGTGTGCGGGAATCCCGGCGGGTGATCGGGGAGTACTACATAACAGAGGATGATCTGCTAAACGGCACGCAGTTCCCGGATGGGGTGTGTACTGCCACCTTTAATGTGGATATCCACGTTCCCAACAGCACCGAGCAGCATAATCGGGATGTAAAGCCCTATCAGATTCCTTATCGGGCTATGCTGCCTAAAGGACTTCACAATGTGCTGGTGGCGGGACGGTGTATTTCCGGCAGCCACATTGCCATGGCTTCTTACCGTGTGACGGGAAATTGCTGCGCTATGGGTGAAGCTGCAGGCAAAGCGGCGGCCTACGCAGTGCAAAATAATGTATCTTTGCGGGAAGTGCCGAACCGGATCGTAGTGCCAATGGCTTGAATACCCCAAAGAAAATGGGAGAGAGGTATGAAAGATGACCCATTTAGAGATCAAACAATGGAAAATGACTTATAAAGAGCATCGGGACATCCCCTGTGATGCCCCTTGCTCTTTGTACGGTGTTTTACTGGATAATAAGCTGATGGAAGATCCCTTTTATGGTCTGAATGAGCACAAGGCCACTGCACTTTGCGAGGATCCCTGCAGCTTTTATGCCACATTTCAGGTGGCTGAGAAGCATAGCTTTATGGAGTTGGTTTTTGAGGGCTTGGACACCATCTGCGATATTTTCCTAAACGGCGAAAAGCTCGATAGCGTAAAAAATATGCACAGAACCTTTGTATACGATGTGAAGGATCGGTTGAAGCTGGGTACCAATACGATCCGGCTGGATTTCGCGTCGCCCAATGCGTAAATAAGCTGGGCCAAAGAAAATTCTGTAAGAAGCTGGCCGCGGATTTCATCGGAAGAGGCGAAAAGTTCTTTCGCTTCCTTAAGTTCGGACAAAGCCTCGGCAAGTTTGTTTTTGCGTTTTAAAGCGTCGGCCTTGCCCCATTTAACAAAGCCCAAATCAACGGTATCGTTTATGGCGGTATAAAGCGCGTCCGCACGTTTGTAGCGTTTTAAAGCTTCATCATATTTGCCAAGCTGCCTAAGCCCGTTGGCCATACCGCAGTTTGTATAAGCTTTGCCGAAGATATCATCAGTATTCTTAAAAATCTTTTCGGCCTTAACGTAATTATCCACGCAGCCTTTAATATCCCCGGCAATTCTGCTTATGCCCGCCAAGCCGCAATAACCGTAAGCTTCGGAGATTTCATCTTTGGCGCGGCGTGCCAGTTTTATTGAAAGTTTAAAATAGTTTACTCCCTCTTTAAAACGGCCCTGAAGCCTGCATATGCCGCCCAAGGCCCAGTAAATAAAAGCTTGCCCGGGAAGGTCCTTTTCGCTCTCGTAATAGCTTAGGACTTCGTTTAACAAAGAGGATGCTTCTTCCAGTTTGCCCAAAGCTCTTAAAGCCATACCCATTTCCTGAAGGGCCGTCATGGCATAATCTAAAAATTGTTGTTTTTCTGCCATATCAAAAGCTTCGGAAGCCACATCATACGCAGTTTGGGCTATGCCCAAAGTTCTGTAACATTTCGCCATGGCAAGGCTTAAATCAAGCTTAAAAAGCAGAAATTCCTCGGCTTCTTCCGGCGCGGCGCCCGCGGGCAATTTGTTGTAAGAAGCCGCTTTCGAGTAAAGTTCTATAGCCTTTTCAAAATGGCCGAGCATACGCCTGGCTTCCGCCAGGACAAAATAAATTTTGGCGTCTTTGCCTTTATAAGAAGCCAAATCTTCAAGCACTTTTAAAGGTTGGTTGGAATCTAAAAGTTCTTCGTAAAAAGATACAGGGCGCATAATGTCCTCCGTCATGGATATTTATTATATTCTAGCATAAAAAAATAACCGCCCTCTCAAAAGGACGGTTATTTTTAAAACAAACTTTTGATTAACGCTTCATGCGCTGTTCCAAGTAGGCTTTAAGATCGTTAACGTCGCCGGAGTGGAACACGGCCTCTTGATAAGTGATTTTATTGGCCAAATACAAATCGCCCAAAGACTGGTTCATCGTCTTCATGCCCTGCTGCTGGCTGGTTTGCATTGTGTGAACCAGCTGTTCAATTTTTTTATCTCTGATAAGCGCGCGAACAGCCGGGGTGGCAAGCAAAACTTCCGGCGCAAGTATACGGCCTTTGCCGTCGGCTGATTGCAAAAGCTGCTGTGATATTACGCCTTCCAAAACGAAAGAGAGCTGCGTTCTGGCCTGTTCCTGCTGGTTCGGCGGGAACATATCCAAAATGCGGTTTATTGTTTGCATGGCGTCGCTGGTGTGCAAAGTGCCGAAGACCAAGTGCCCCGTTTCAGCCGCGTTTAATGCCTGCTGAGTGGTTTCCAAATCGCGCATTTCGCCGATTAATATTACGTCCGGGTCCTGCCTTAAAACATATCTTAACGCCGTGGCGAAGTCCTTGGTATCCTGGCCGACTTCGCGCTGGTTTACGATACTCCTTTTATGCTCGTGGATAAACTCGATAGGGTCTTCCACCGTCATAATATGATAGCCGTAATGTTCGTTAATAAAATTGATTATACTGGCCAAAGTGGTTGATTTGCCCGATCCAGTCGGCCCGGTTACCAAAACAAGGCCCTTTGTCATATGCACCAAAGAGTCTACCGCCGCAGGCAGGCCGAGCTGGCGGAAGGTTTTAAATTCAAAAGGAATGGACCTTACCGCCACGCCGATATTGCCACGCTGTCTGTAAAGGTTTACCCTCATACGGCCGAAAGTTTTTAAAGTTATGGCGAAATCCAATTCATTAGTAGATTCAAAACGTTCTTTTTGATCTTCGCTCATTACGGCGTAAATAAGGGTTTGGATACGTTCGGAAGTTAAAGCGTTATACGGGGTTTGAAACAATTTTCCGTCGATACGCAAAATAGGCGGAACGCCGACGGTCAAATGCAAATCCGAAGCGTTTTTGCTTTTCATCAGCTGAAATAAAACGTCCAAAGTCAATAAATCTTTACCCATCGCATTAGTCATAAAGGCTCCCTTAAAAATAAATTACTCTTCTATAAGCAGTTCTATCGCGGCATTGTTCATGCCGTTTATATTCCCGCTTTTTACGTCTACGGAAAACATATATCTTATAGGCTCAGAACGAACTTTAGAAGCAAAAAATTCCCCTACATATCTATCCCCGTAAAGAGGGCGGCAGTCCCACTTCGTTTGATACGAATCGCCGTAAAGCCTGCCGAAACGCTGAGCTATGGTTTCCCCGCCGGATAAACGGTAATTCTTTACAAGACTTTCGCAATAGCGGGCGGGATCCTGCGTTTTAACGTCGTCGGCGGCTTCTTTTACGGCCGCGGGAAGCTGTGTTTTCCCCGTTTCACGCTCTGGCTGAGCTTCCGGCGAAGGCATACCTTCGTCAATGCCTTGTATTATGGAACGGGCCACAGGCTCGTCCATAGCCAAAGCGGATGTGGAAACGGTCTGCTCGGAAGGGCGGGTCTGCTTTTCTCCAGATTCTTTGTTCTTTTCCGAGGTAAACATCATCATCAAAGCCACCACGATAAGAACAAACATGAACATTACCATAACATATATCAAATCGTTTCTTTTGTTCTTGGGATTTTGAACTCTTCCGTCGGAAGAACTTATAATGTTCCCGGTAGTCGTAGGAGCCGCTTTTACAAATTGGCTGTTTACCGATTCCTGCACGGAAAGAAGGGCCGCATCAGCCTCATGGCTGCCACTTAATATGCCGTGATTGGTGGTATGATGATCGCCGTATTCTTTTTCATCGTCTACGGAAAGTATGGCTTCTTCCCTGGAAATTAAAGGCTCGGAAGAATCAAAAATAGGTTTAATTTCGTCTTCGTCGGAGGAACTATCTTCGGTTGATTCTTTTGGCTCGGTTTTTTCCGCCGGTTTCTTTTCCTGCGGAGATTCTTTCCCGGAAGGAAGTTCTTTGCCTTCCCCGTGTGCTTCTTCGGCGTGAGGTTCGGCTTTTTCTTCCGGCAAAGGGGGTTCTTCCCGTTTTAGGGCCGGTTCCTGCTCCGGTTCTATACGCATTACCGGGGTGGAAGCCGTAAAAGTATCCAAAGATTCTTCCGGCTCTTCCTGCTTTTCGGGAGGGAAAATATCTTCTTCTTCCTTTTCCTCCGGCTCAATAAGAGAGGCCTGCATACGGGCTTCTTCAAGCATTTGCCTGCCGGGATTTTTGCCGTTTTCAAAAGGAGACTCCGCCCGTTCCTCCGCTTTTTCTTCCCGCGCGGGTACTAAGACGGGCGCGGTATCTTCCGGCTTTTCGGCCTCAAACACCTGTTTGGGGGAGGAATTTTCCTCCGCATGAAAATAGGCGGCTTCGTTAAAAACTATTTCGTCTTCTTCGCCCTTTTCTTTATCGGAAGGTTCCGCAAGAACTTCCTCTATTGCGGCTTCTTCCTCGGAAGAAAGCACCGCCGAAGCGGGAATTTCGTCAAGAAGATTATTGTCCATTGACGCGTTTAAAGGCGAACGCGCATGGATAGTTTCTTCCGGCGGGATATCATCTTCCGCGGGCAAATCATTAGGGTTTACTCTATCCGAGTAAATATTGTATTCCGTCGGCATAGGGCCCTCGGCCCTCGCCAACGACGGCTCGCCCGAAGGAAGCTCCTCATGTTCCGGCTCAACGATTTGCTCCGGCTTTGCCGGCTCGATAACGGGGGCGGGCTCAAAATCGGCCGAACTGTTTGCTTTTTCCTCAGCCGGTTTTAAAACCTGCTCTTCGACAATCGGCTTAGCCGCGCCTTCCGCTTCCGCATTTGCTAAGGGAGCGTCTTCCGACGCCGGAGAAACTTTCGCCGCCTCATTTTGAACGGGGGCTTCTTTTGCTTCGGGTTCTTCCGGCGCGGGAGGATTGGGGTAATTTGCGGGGTCAAGAAAATAGCCGAAATCCTGCATATATTGATCGGCGGGCTTCCAGGCTTCGCTATCGGCGCTTTCGGGTTCCGGACAGACAAAAGTATCCGCCGAAAAATTTTCGTCTTTAACTATCTCCGCCACGGAAAGCGGACCGGCAACGTCCGCCCCTTTAAAGTACCAATATTTCATTTCTTCCCCTTAATATCGTTTTAGCAATACGCCAAAGCGGCCCTCATTCTCTTTAATACCATATCTTTCCCCATATATTCAAGCATTTTAAATAATGTGGGGCCGTTTGTGCGGCCTGATACGGCAACCCTGACTGGGTGGAAAATCTGCCCCGCTTTAAGCCCGGCTTCTTTAGCTGCGGCGCGGGCGGTTTGTTCCAAAGAATGTTCCGTAAAGTCCTCAAGAGCTCCGTACTTTTCTATCATAAGCTCAAGAGCTTTCTTGGCCATTTCCGCTTTGAAAACTTTGTTTACGGCTTCTTCGTCAAATTTTACCTCGTCGGTAAAGAAGAAGCTTATAAGCCCAGGTATTTCCCTTAAGGTTTTATATTTTTCCTGTTCCAAGGCGACGATTTGTTCCAATCTCTCCTCGTCTACGCCTTTGGCTACGCCGGCTTCTTCTATAAAAGGTTTCGCCCTTTTTAAAAGTTCCTTGGGCGTAAGCTGCCTTATATAATCGCCGTTCATCCACATAAGTTTTACGGTGTCGAAAACGGCGGGGCTTTTTTGACAGCCTTTAATGTCAAACTTCCGTTCAAGCTCGCCGGGAGCGAAAAGCTGCTGGGAATCGGGCGTGCTCCAGCCGAGAAGCGCGAGATAATTTATCATCGCTTCGGGCAAAAAGCCTTGTTTTTTATACTCCATTACGCTTGTGTCCCCGTGGCGTTTGGAAAGTTTGGTGCCGTCTGGGCCGTGTATCATTGAAAGATGCGCGAATATCGGTTCTTTCCAGCCCAAAGCCCTGTACATCTGTATTTGGGCGGGCGTGTTGGAAATATGGTCGTCGCCGCGGATAATATGCGTCATCTCCATAAGATGATCGTCTATAACGCA
>NZ_CALGEO010000004.1:0-4834 GCF_937881865.1 Candidatus Proelusimicrobium excrementi | reverse complement strand
CCAAATGCCAACGGCTACACCTCGGACGGCGGAGCGGTGGAAAGCGGTTGCATCGGCGGCGGAGCATTCTTCGGGAGTTTTGCCGCTTAAAGCCGGCTCGGAAGCATCGCCGTTGATTTCGCCGACGCAGCCGTCTTTAATCCAATATACGTTATGCAAGCCGGTGTTTTCCTTGGACGGGAATCCGCCGAAAGCGTAATAAACAAAGCCTTTCGGGGCGGAAAGCTCCAGGGTAAGCGCGGCGATGTCTTTATGGGAAGCGGCCGCGCCGTCTTCAAAAATATCTTTTTTTACGCCGGTCCCGTAAATTATAAGAGGTACGGCTACCTTTTCAAAAACGCCCGGAGTCGGGTTTACCGTCCACCTTTGGGCGTGATCGCCGGTAAATATAAAAAGGCTGTTTGGGTATTTCGCCGACATATCTTTAATAAAAGCGGAAATATATTTATCCGAATATTCAAAATGGCGCAGTTTGGCTATCAAGTCCTTATCGCCGGCAAGCGCAGGGGGGAGAATTTCGGAATAAGCCTTTTCGCTCTTTACTTCCGGCTCTTTGGAAAGGTCAACCGTTAAAGGAGGATGATTGGAGCTCGTCAAAATAACGTTGAAAGAAGGCTTTGAAGAGTCAAAAAGTTCTTTAGTGTGTTCCAAGAAGTATCTGTCCTCCGTGCCCCAGGCGTTGGCGGGGAGCCCGGCGTAGCTGCCCTTATAATAAGCTTTGTCAAACCCCTGCGCGCTCATAAAAACGCCGACGTTTTCCCAAGAGGGAAACCCTCCGTAAAAAAAGCGCGTTTCATAGCCGAGTTTTTTTAATTGCACCGCCAAGGAAGTTTCGTAAGGTTTAAGCGCGCTCGCTTGGCTGAAGCCCTGTATATTAATCTCCGGCAGGCCCCAAACTATGCTTGCCAAACCGAACATCGTTCCGTTCGCCGCAGGCAGAAAGTGTTTAAGCATTGCGCCCTTTTCGGAAGAAGCCAAAGCTTTCATTCCTTCGGCCGCCCCTAAATAAGAATATTCTTCCAGCATAGGCCAAAGCATATAAGTTTCCCCGATAATCAGGAAGATATGCTCCGGCTTTTCGGCCGCGCCGCGGGCCGTCTTTTCCAAAAAAGGCAAAAGCGACGAGCTTTGATAGTTTGCTCCGGCCAAATCGGAAAGGGTTTGGCGTATTTCTTCCGGGCTGTAATCGGCGTTTTGTATTTTCCTTAAATTTCTGTGGATGCGGCTGGCTTTATACAAAGCTTGGACGTCGTCTAAAATGGCTTCGTTCAAAAGGTGGCTGGACATACGGGCGGAGTTCTTCCAATAAATCGAACCGTTATAGTTAAAACTGCCGCCGTAGCGCATATAAACCGCAAAAACAGGTATAAAAATTATTATCGTCCAAACTATTAAAGCTTTATGTTTGACGCCGTCAGGGAAGTTCTTGGGCAAAAGGCGCGCGGAAAGCCATTTCTTCCAAAGCCAGGTAAGCGCGGCCGCCGCCAAAAGCCCCATAAGTATCCTGAGGGGAGCGTTATACTGTTTTATCGCGCTGTCGGCAATGGCAAGAACGTCGTCGTTAAAAGTATTGAAGATAAAAGGATCGAAAGCGTTATGAAATTCCTTATAATAAGGCAGCCTGGCCTGAAACAGTAAAGAAAGTATAAAAATCTCAAGCGCGCCTATATAAAATTTAATTTTTAAAGAGGGCCATTTCGGCAAAACCTGCCTCAGCAGAGTGCCAAGGACGAAAGCCGGTATTATAAAAGCGGCGGCGGTCTTAAGGCTTAGCCTGAATCCGTACCATAAAGCCAGCCAAACGTCCCCGCAGGAAGCCGCCCCGGCAAGTTCGGCGCGGAAAAAGTAGATAAACAAAGCTCTGTATAAAAATAAAACTGCCAGCAAAAATACGAATAATTTTAAATCGGATATGATATCCTGCACAAAAAAACCGAATCTTTTGCCGCCGCCAAGCATACAAGGCGGCAGTTTTGCGGTTAAATTCTTTAAATTCATAAAATCTCCATTAAGCGGACTATATTATAAAGTATATCAAATTGCTATTATATCCTTATGAACAACATAGAACGGGTAAAAGAACAGCTTAAAAAGCATAATCTTCTGGAAAGATATTTGGAACTGCCCTCATCTACGGCCACCGTGTCTTTGGCCGCCCAAAGCATAGGGTGCGAGGAAGACCGCATCGCAAAAACGCTGTCTTTCAAGACGAAGCAGGGCGCAGTCGTCATAGTTGCGTCCGGGCAATCGCGCGTAGACAATAAAAAGTTTAAAGATTTTTTTAAAGAAAAAGCCGTCTTTTTAAAAGGCGATGAAGTGCCGGAACTTACCGGGCACCCGATAGGCGGAGTATCCCCTTTCGGCCTTAAAGATGGGGTAAAAGTGTATTTGGACGACTCTTTAAAGAAATATGATTACGTATACCCCGCGGCGGGCGCGCCCAATAACGCCGTCAAACTGAGCCCGGCCGAGCTTGAAGCCGCCTCGGGCGGAACTTGGACGGACGTTTGCAAAAGGCCGCAGGCTTAATTTATTCTCAAAAAAGGCGGGATTTGCTTTTCTTTACGCGTTAAACGCGCAAACAGAACAAATCCCGCCGGACTGATATCAATAAGGCTTCTATATCTTTAACAGCCCCCTGGCAAAAGCGTACAGAGCGAAGGCGGCCGCCAGCAATATCAAATCCAAGATAATTTTTTCTCCTTGAGCAAAAACCGGCTTTCCGTCTTTGCTCTGCTTTCTGGCCAAAATAAACACCGGCGCGCCAAAAGCCAAAAAGATGAAAGCCAAAAACAAATATTTAAGCCCGGCCGCGTAAATAAGCCAGCCGCCGTAAACCGTGCCCAAAAGCCCGGTCATCAAGGCCGCAAACCTGCCGGAAGAGGCGATTTTTTGATATTCTCCGTCTTCGGTCAGTTTCCACAGATACAAAGAACTGAATATATAAGCCGGCAGAACCATAACGCCCGTTATGCTTAGCATGGTGTTCCAGGCATTGTTTGAAAAGTAAACCAGCAATATGGCTATTTGCATGACCGCGCTGGTAATCCAAAGAGATACGCTCGGCGCGCCGTTTTTGTTTTCCGCGGCAAATTGCTTAGGGAAAGCTCCGCTTTTAGCCGCCGCAAAAGGTATTTCTGCCGCAATCATGGTCCACGCCAGCCAGCTGGAAAGAACCGCCACCAATAAACCGATATTCATAATCCATGCACCTGGTTTGCCTATAACCATTTCCAATATGCCCGCCGTGGAAGGATTCGGTACGGCGGCTATTTGTTCCTGCGTCAGGAAGCCGAAGGGAAGCAAAGACAAAAGCACGTAAATAATCAAACATCCGGCAAAACCCAAAAAAGTGGCTTTGCTTACCGCCGTCTGGCTTTTTGCCCTGCTTGAAAGCACCACCGCGCCTTCTATACCTATAAAAGCCCACAGCGTAACCAGCATAGTGCTCTTAATCTGCGCCCCCAAACCGCCCAAGGCTTTTCCGCCCGATACGGCATCACCCCAAAAGTTAAAGTCAAATTTGTCAAAATGGAAGCTGAAAATCAGCACCATGATAAAAAGCGCCAAAGGGAGAAGCTTGCCTATAGTGCCGATAACGTTAAGCACCGCGGCCTGTTTTACGCCGCGCAATACCACGAAATTAAAAAACCATATCAGCAGAGATCCGCATACTATCGAAAGCAAATTGTTCCCGCCGGCGAAATGCGGAGGGAAAAAGTAATTTAAAGCGTCCATAGTTATCACGGCGTAGCCGACATTGCCGAATATTTGGGAAAGCCAATAAGCCCACCCTATCAAGAAGCCGGCAAAAGGGCCGAAGCCCTCTTTGGCGTACATATAAACGCCTGCGGTCAGATCGGGCTTTACTCTTGATAAAACGCTGAAAGTATTGGCCACAAAATACATTCCTATGCCGGTAATGACCCAGGCCAGCAGTACGGCCCCGGCCGCCGCGCCCTGCGCCGTATTCTGCGGGAGGGAATATATCCCTCCGCCTATCATTGAACTTATAACGACGCTCGCCAGCCCTATAACGCCCAATTTGCCGGCCGCGCCCGCGGCTTTAACGCCGCCCCGTTTATCTGCCATTTCCGTTACCCCCGTAAGAAAACTGTAAAATTCCGCGCGGGTTTTAGGCCCACGCGGCAAGACAGCTTATTTTTTAATAACAACCGCCGGAGCGTTTCTGAAGTTAAGAAAGCCCAGGCAAGTCAAACAATACGCGAAAGGCTGCGTAATATTAATAAAGTTGTGGTATATTTGAAATTCGCTGTGTTTTTCCACTCCGCGCAGTTCAAGTTCGTGGTTTAAAGATTTGTTAAGCCACATTTTTGCGTGCCCTTCGGCGATTTCATCGTCTATCGGAGTATCAAAATACTCCACATATTCCGCCGCCCAGCCGCCGATGAGTTTGCCGTTTTTTCTGCCCCAGCATATGCCTACGCCGGTAGCTATGGCTTTATGCTCGGTTATATTCGCGCCGTTGCCGGCGATAATAACCTCCAGCACCGCGCCGTGTTTGAAGCTGCTTGCAACCTGTTCCACGGGCACTATATTGCCGTATAGTTCCGGCGGAAGCACCGACGTATATGGAATCACGTTGAAATCCTGTATTTTGGCCTGAGTCAAAGCCGAGTCATAGCAGAAAGTTTCAAAAGGCTGAGGCGGAATGCCGTCCGCAGCCTGCCCGGCGGCAAACTTCTCCTCATTGAGGATGTAAATGGAAACCGTATACTCCGTCTCCTTGCCAAACAGCGGCCGGTAGGCGCTGTCCACAATACAAACAACGGTTTCGTCATCCCAATCATCGGTTTCATCCAGTACGATCTGA
>NZ_CALGEO010000003.1:0-9041 GCF_937881865.1 Candidatus Proelusimicrobium excrementi | reverse complement strand
TCCTTGCTTGGGTACTGCGCGCCCTTTGGGCGCATCATACTTAGTACACCGCGCGTGGAACAAAATTAAAATCCGCTCCAAAATCAACAAAGCACGTTGCTTACGCTCTCGCATTGCTAAAGTTCACGTTGCTTGTGCGCTCGCAGGGCTAAAAAACACGCTGCTTACGCTCTCGCATAGCTAAACTTCACGCGAGTTATACCGCGTTTAGAACTTTAACATCTTTCTCAGCTTGGGCTTTTGGGCCTTTTGTGCGGTTTCCGGCTTTACGTCCGTGGCTTGGTCCGCTTCGGGCTTTTTGGCCGCATTTTTCACGTTCTTAGCCATAAATTACAACCCGCCGGGAAAGTCTATCGCCGCGGCGTCGTAAGTTTTGCCCGCGCTGTCTATGCAAGTTTCTTTTACACTTGCAAAAACGGCGTTTACTGCGGTGTTATCAACTTCCCCGGTTTTTGCCGCGGAAGTAAACTTTCCGTCTGCGTCCACATAAACCGCCCCGCCTACCGCCGGCGTTGCGCCGCTTGCAAGCTGGACGTAAACTTCAAGCCCCGTTCTTATGAAGGACTGCATTTTCTGTTCCTTCATGCCGGATACGCCGATAATAATCGCGCCTGCCGCTCCTGCGGCCTTAATCGTGCCGTCGGTATGCTTGCATACTGCCAAGCCCTCGGCAATCGCTGCGCCCTGATACGGCGCGGCGTTTTCTATCACGTCGCTTTTGCCCCTTGTGTAGGGCGTGCCTAATCTTTTGCTCATTATTTATTCTCCTTGTTTGCCGAGGTAATGGCTCTTTAAAGCAAAAACCCGGTCATTATATTTTTTTCTTTCGTCGTCTTGTTCTTCAAAAGTTTTGCCGCTCCCGTTGGCCCTTTTTGCCGCTTCGATCCGGGCGGTTAACTTCTTTTGGCTTACCGTCAGCGTGAGGGTATCCCAATAATTAACGGCCTGCTTTTCTTTCTCGTCGTCCGCCAAAGCTTTAAAGCTCATTATCCGGCCTTTAAGCTCTTCCGGCGCGGCGTCGATATTTTCCTGCAGGCTGAAAAAGTACTCCAGCATTCCCTTTTTTACGGCCGCGGCTTTCTTTTCCTCGTCCGTAAACGCCTTGGAGCTTATCTCTTTATAAAGCCCCGGCGCAAGCGGGCCTAAATGCTCTTTATTCTCTTCCATAAACTTATCGGAAGAGAGGTTAAAACGGATAGCCTCCTGCATACGCCCGATAGCCGCTTCGCGCGCGGCTTTTTCCTGCAAATCTTTGCGCACTTTATCCACGTCGCTGGGGGCGGGTTCGCTTTTACCTTTTTTAAGCGCGTCAATCTCCGCTTTTAACGCGGCTATTTGTGCGGATACTTCGTCATTTTTCGGCGCAGGTTCACCGCCTCCGCCGCCGGAGGGGTCTTTATCTTGGTCCATTAAAACGCGCCCCTGCCATATCCTTAAAAGTCTGTCCATTGTTTTTTGCTCCTTACCAATTAATTTAAAATCCGTTGAAATTTAATCCTTTTTTATCTATACTATAAATACGATCTAAAAGGTGCTTGGACTGAGGCGGAAAGGCACAAACGGGATACGCGGCATTAAATATCTCTACCTTTTAGGTCTTTTCTTTTGTTCAAACATCGTAACTGGAAATTTCACTTTTTTTCTTTGTCCGTATACAGTTTCAATAACCACGAGTTTTTGTTTTTTCCTATGCCAAATATCAAAACGTGTGGGGTGGTTTTTATTGGGAAATTTTTTGCCTTTTGCCACAACCGTAGACATATCTTTTAAAAACTCGTATATGTTAAATTTTTTAGAACGACGCATAATTATATGTCGTAACCCTAAATCTTCAGTTCCCCAAATTAAAGAGATCTTTCCTTCATCTTTACGTTTAAAGGCGTTGGGTATGTATCCTTTCTGTTCTTTTACTAGCTTGTGAACCGCTCTCTGTCCTTTATAGTTGCCGGTAATTTTTGGTCCGGCAAACTCTTTAAATGCTTCTTCTTCTCCCAGCCACTCTATACCGCACTGACATCCGTAACGCTCCCCGGGCATATTGCCGTCTTTGTCGCCTTCCCCTACGCGGAAAATCTTGCCGTATAAAAGCCCGTGTTGAGGGTCCGGGTTTTCGGCACTGCTGGGCATCCACCTGTAAAACTCCCCTTTGTGCTGGGCTTTTAAGTCTTGGATGCGCAGAGGCGCATATTTGGCGCGGAGCATATTGATTCCATGCGCGCCGGCGCACCTGCGGAGCTAAAGCATATTCAAGATTATCTTTCCGCAAACTGTTTCGGCGATTATTATACGCGCGGCGGATTGGATCTTAAAACAAGGGAACTGCTTACTTTTGTGGTTTTGGTTTCCATGGGCGGGGCCGACGCTCAGGCTAAAGCGCACGCAGACGGCAATATAAACATAGGAAACGGCCGGGAAACGCTTTTAGACGCGGTTATCCAGCTTCTGCCTTATATCGGCTATCCAAGGA
This sequence comes from Candidatus Proelusimicrobium excrementi, assembly GCF_937881865.1. Lineage (NCBI taxonomy): Bacteria > Pseudomonadati > Elusimicrobiota > Elusimicrobia > Elusimicrobiales > Elusimicrobiaceae > Candidatus Proelusimicrobium > Candidatus Proelusimicrobium excrementi. Next base: position 6,574 of record NZ_CALGEO010000003.1, on the reverse strand, counting down.
GTTTAAACGCAATTTCGGCTATAAATTCCGCAAGTAAAAACTAGCTGCGTTTGAGCCGGAAATTATCCCCCGATACGGCGGGGGAACTTTGAAAATAATAAAGCCCCGGGTTTAGGCCCGGGGCTGTTTTGCATAAAGTTTTTAACCTTATTCGGAAGCTTTTACCTGAAAGCTTTCAACGCCTGCTTTTTGGGCGTAAGCTTCTTCCTGCTCTCTGGCTTCCTTAATGGGTTTTACCGTCGCGCAGCCGCCTACGCAGCCGCCAGGGCAGCACATGACTTCGATAAGGTTGCCGATGGATTTGCCGGTTTTTGCATAAGCTTTAAGCTTGAATATGGTCTTTTTGTCTATGCCGGCGATAATTTCATCCTTAATAAGGGCGGAATAATCGCCCGCAGCTTTTTTAACCGTCTGCGTTACGCCGCCGGTAATGCCGAACTTCAAGGCTTCCACCGTCGCTTTGCGGTCAAATTCCGTTTCTGCGCAGGTTTCAAGATTAATGCCTTTGCCGAGTATCATGGCTTTAAGTTCTTCATAGCTGATTACGTAATCCACAAATTCGTCGGTTTGGGCTTCTTTCCTCTTGGAAAGGCAGGGGCCTACAAACACCGTTACGGCTTCCGGTATTTCCTTTTTGACGAGCTGGGCCGTGTAGTGCATCGGCGTGCCCGTATCGGAAATATAAGGCAGAAGATCCGGTATATGTTTTTTGGCCAAACGCGTATAAGCGTGGCAGCAGGAGGTCGTCATAAACGGGCGTTTGTCGTCTACAACCTTTTCTATAAATTCCGCGGCTTCTTTTTGGGCCGTAATATCCGCACCGAGGGCGACTTCATATACATGCGTAAAGCCGAGTTCCCTTATCGCCGTGGCAAGCTGGCCCACGCTTATGCCGAATTGACCGGCTATCGAAGGCGCCACCATGGCAACCAAAGGTTTGTCTTTCTTGGTTTGTTTCAGTACGTCCAAAATCTGGCTGCGTTCCATAATCGCGCCGAAAGGGCAGTTCCTCATGCAGTTGCCGCAGCTGATGCAAAGGCTGTGGTCGATTTTGGCGATGCCTTTCTCGTTCTTCTTAATGGCGTTGACGGGGCAGGCTTCCTCGCAGGGAACGCTTAATTTCAATATTGCGCCGTAAGGGCAGGCTTCTTTGCATTTGCCGCAGCTTTTGCATTTATCTTGGTCGATATGAGCTTTATGATTTGTTACGGTTACGGCGTTAAAGAAGCAGGCGTTTTCGCATTTTCTGGCCAAACAGCCCTGGCAGAGTTCGCTTACCATATATCTGCTTTTTACGCAGGCGGAGCAAGCGCTTTCCAGCACGGTTAAAAGTTTGTAGCTTTGGTGGTCGAACTGGGGGTTATCCTGCCCGACGTATTCGCTTAAAGGGAGGGCTTCGTCTACTTCGTTTACCGAATAACCGAAAGCGGCCAAAGCGCGCAGTTTAAGTATTGCACGTTCTTTATATACGCAGCAGCGGAAAGCCGCATCGCTGCCTTTGGGGATGATGTTCCAAGGAAGGTGGTTGATTTCTTTTGCCAATGTTCCTTTGTAGAACATGGAGCAGATTTCTTCCAACACTTCCATTTTAAAATGTTCGGAGTAATTTCTTTTTGTCATAATATAAATTTTACCATATTGGGAATGCCCGGGAAAGGTGGAAACCCCGGCTTTTGCCGACGTTTTTGTTTAGTTTTTCAGTTTAAGGCAGAGGAGCGCCAAACCTATACTGAGGTCTTCGTTTTGCAGAGCCACGTGTGCCGGAACTTTGATGTCCGCCGGGGAAAAGTTCCATATGGCTTTTATGCCCGCGCTTACAAGGGTATCCGCCACGCCCTGGGCGGCGTAAGCCGGAACTGAAATGATAGCCGTATTTATTTTGCGGCTTTGCACGTAAGAAGCTAAATGTTCTATATGCAGAACTTTGTCATTATCGGCTTTGGTTATGTCGGTGTCAAAAGCGGCGACCATGTTAAAACCGTGTTTTTTAAAACCTTCGTAATGAAATAACGCCGAGCCCAATTTGCCGTATCCCACCAAACATACTTCACGTTCTTTTTGCCAGCCTAAAAAATTCTGTATGGCCGCTATGCTGCCTTTTACATTATAGCCCAGCCTTGTTTTGCCCGGGGCTTTGGCGAGGAGCATATCTTTTTTGACGAGTATCGGCCTTAAACTTAATTTGGAGGCTATTTCCACCGAAGATATATACTGCCTGCCGTACTTGAGCATATCGTTAAACAAACGCAAATATTGAGGCATGCGTTTTACGGCTTGCATATTACCGGAGTTTGTTTGGGGGGTGAGTTTTTTCATTTAGGATTAAAAAGGCCGCCGCCGTTTAAGCGGCGGCCTTGATATCATTTATTTTTTTGCGGATTTTGCTTTTTTCTGAGCTACAAGCTCTTCGCCGTAGTAAGCTTTAAGGAAGAGTTCCTTAATTTCGCTTACGAGCGGATAGCGCGCATTGCCGCCGGTGCACTGATCGTCAAAAGCGAGTTCGGACATTTCGTCGAGTTTCGCCATGAAGTCTGCTTCCGGTATGCCGTATTCTTTAATTGAAGTGGGGATGTTAAGCCCTCTTTTGAGTTTTTCAATTTCAAGAACAAGCTTGTCCACTTTCTGCCCTTTGTCGTCTTTGGAGTTATCCAAGCCGAGGAAGTGGGAGATTTTGGCGTAGCGTCCTTTTACGAAAGGATATTTATACTGCGGGAACAAGCCTTGTTTGGTCGGTTTTTCCGTTGCGTTGAACTCTATTACGTAGCTGATGAGCAAGGCGTTGGCCAAGCCGTGCGGTACGTGGAAAATTCCGCCGAGTTTATGCGCCATTGAGTGGCAAAGCCCGAGGAAAGCGTTGGCGAAAGCCATACCCGCTATCGTAGCCGCGTAATGCATTTTTTCGCGGGCGTTGGGGTTTTTTGCGCCTTCGTCGTAAGAAAGTTTAAGGTATTTGAAAACAAGCCTTAAAGCTTCCAAAGCCTGCCCTTCGGTGAAGTTCGTGGAGAAGATTGAAGTATAAGCTTCAATGGCGTGCACCAGTACGTCCAAGCCCGAAAAAGCCGTTAAGGATTTGGGCATATTCATTACGAATTCCGGGTCGACGATAGCCATATCCGGGGTTAAAGCATAGTCGGTAATGGCGTATTTGGTATTGGTTCTTTCGTCGGTGATAATCGTAAAGGGCGTAACTTCCGAACCCGTGCCGGAGGTTGTAGGTATGGCAACCATGGTGGCTTTTTTGCCGAGTTCCGGCAAAGGATAGATTCTCTTTCTGATATCCATAAAGCGCGCGGCGATGTCTTCAAAGCTCATGTGCGGATTTTCGTACATAAGCCAAATCATTTTGCCGGCGTCCATAGGCGAACCGCCGCCCAGCGCGATAATCAAATCAGGTTGGAAGGCGTCAGTAATATGCAAGGCTTCATGAATGGTTGCCAAATCCGGATCGGGTTTTATGTTGCTGAAAACCCTTATTGCCATACCGAGGTTTTCCAGTACGTCGCGGACCATGGCCAGGTAACCGAAGGTTTCCATGGATTTATCCGTGATGATGAAAGCTCTCTTTTTGTCTTTAAGTTCTTCAAGAGCGAGTTTTAACGCGCCTCTCTTAAAGTAAATTTTCTGCGGTACTTTGTACCAGTACATGTTTTCTCTTCTTTCGGCAACTGATTTGATGTTCATAAGGTGTTTTACCCCGATATTCTCGCTGACGGAGTTACCGCCCCAAGACCCGCAGCCCAAAGTGAGCGAAGGCGCAAGCCTGAAGTTGTAAACGTCGCCAATGGCGCCCTGGGAGGACGGCATGTTGATAAGCGTTCTGCCGGTGTGCATAGTTTTTTGGAAAAGCTCTTTGTTGGCTTTGTTGGCTTCGTCGGTGTACAGAACGGAAGTATGGCCTGCGCCGCCAAGTTCGATAAGGGCTTCGGCGGTATCGACGGCTTCTTCAAAGGTTTCGGCTTTATAAAAACCGAGTATCGGGGAGAGTTTCTCGTGGGAGAAAATCTCTTCGTCGCCGACTACTGAGCATTCCGCTATGAGGATTTTTGTATGTTCGGGCACCTTTACGCCGGCCATTTGCGCTATTTTAAATGCGCTTTGTCCGACTATCGCTGCGTTTAATTTATGGCCGTCGGGCATGATAAGTCTGCCTACGGCGGCTTTTTCTTTCTTGTTTAAGAAGTAGCATCCTCTTAAAATAAATTCATCTTTGACGGCTTCGTAAACGGATTTTTCCACGATTACGGATTGCTCGCTGGCGCAGATTACGCCGTTGTCAAAGGTTTTGCTCATGATTACTGAGCTTACTGCCATTTTGATATCGGCCGTTGCGTCAATAACCACAGGGGTGTTGCCCGCGCCTACGCCGATTGCCGGCTTGCCGGAGCTGTACGCCGCGTGAACCATGCCGGGGCCGCCGGTGGCCAAGATCAGGTTAATGCCGGGGTGGCGCATAAGAGCGTCGGAAAGCTGCATGGTGGGTTCTTCAATCCAGCCGATGATGTTTTTCGGTGCGCCGGCTTCCACGGCCGCGTTAAGTACGATTTTGGCGGCTTCTATGGTGCATTTCTTTGCGCGCGGATGCGGGGAAAATACTATGCCGTTTCTGGTTTTTAAAGCCAAAAGGGATTTAAAAATAGCCGTCGCCGTCGGGTTTGTGGTGGGTACTACGCCCGCGATTATGCCGATAGGCTCCGCTATTTGTTTGTAACCGAAGGAATCATCGTCGGTTATTACTCCGCAGGTTTTGGTGTCTTTATAGCTGTTGTAAATATATTCGGAAGCGAAATGGTTCTTTATAACTTTATCTTCCATTACGCCCATGCCCGTTTCGGCTACGGCGATTTTGGCCAAATAAATGCGGTTTCTTGCCGCGGCCATGGCCGCCGCCCTGAAAATGCGGTCTACTGTTTGTTGGTCGAAAGTGGCGTATTCTCTTTGCGCCGCTTTGACTTGCTCGACTACGGCATTAAGCTTTTTCATGCCGGCGTCGTCGTTTTGAGTGGTGTTCTTCTTGGTTTCTGCCATTGTTTGCGTTCTCCGATTAAACTTCTTTAAGTATAAAGTTATTGGTATACTTATGTATCCATTATATAAATTATGCTTTACTAATGCAATAATAAAAAGTTCTCGTTATCCCATAACAGGTTTTTTGCGGTTAAATAAAAGTGATTGGTATCTTTTGGTATCTAATTGCGGAGATAATATTTTACGCCGCGCCCGGCAAAGTAATATAATATTATAAAGGTTTTGATTAATTAATATCCGTTTATGAAAAAGATTTTTCTTTCCACTCAACTGCGTTACAGAATAGCCGTAAGCAGTTTTTTCTTTATACAAGGCATAGTGTTTGCAAGCTGGGCCAGCAGAATACCCGATATCAAAAAAGCCCTGAACTTAAGCGACGCCATGCTGGGGGGCGTTTTGCTCTCCATCCCCGTGGGGCAGATGTGCGCCATGGCGCTTTCGGGCTGGCTTGTGGCGCGCTACGGCAGCCGCAAAATGCTGACTTTGGCCGCCATACTCTATCCGGCGTTTTTGGTTAATTTGGGGTTTTCCCATGATATTTGGCGGCTTATCATAGGTTTGTTTTTGTTTGGTATGGCGGGCAATCTTTCCAATATTTCCGTTAACACGCAGGGCGTCGATGTTGAAAGGCTTTATCATAAACGCAGTATAATGGCTTCTTTCCACGGTTTGTGGAGCTTGGCCGGATTTTTGGGCGGGCTTATAAGCACGCTTATGGTGGGCTATAATATAAAGCCTGGTTTGCACTTTGTAATAATTTTCGCGCTTACAACGCTGATACTGCTATATATGCGCCGCGCTACGGTGCCGAGGGATTTTTCCGCCGCGGACAGTCCTTCTTCCGACGGAAAAGAAAATAAAAAAGTTTTTACTATGCCTGATAAATACATTATTATGCTGGGTTTTATAGCTTTCGCCTGCATGGCCTGCGAGGGAACCATGTACGACTGGAGCGGAGTGTACTTCCAAAGCGTTGTTGACGCGCCGAAAAACCTTATAAGGCTTGGCTATACGGCTTATATGTGTACAATGGCTTTAGGGCGTTTTACGGCCGACGGATTTGTAAACCGTTTCGGGGCGGTGCCCGTAATAAAGGCAAGCGGGCTGATAATGTTTGCCGGGCTGATTATTTCGGTCTTATTTCCGTCGATAGGCGCGGCGACTTTCGGCTTCTTGCTGGTGGGCTTCGGAACTTCTTCCGTCGTACCGTTGTGCTACAGTATGGCGGGGCGTTCAAAAGTTATGAAGGCAAGCGTCGCTTTGGCGACGGTTTCCACGATAGGCTTTTTAGGTTTCCTTATGGGGCCGCCGGTTATAGGTTTTATAGCTCAGGCGTGGGGGCTGAAGTTTTCTTTTGCGCTGGTGGCGTTGGTGGGGTTGATGACTACTTTTATTGCCCCGCACTTAGGGCATGAGTAAATTAACTTGTGTATTTTGGCTCGGTCTAAGTTGCGTCTTCATGTATTTTTCAACTAGCGTGATATTGCGTACGCTCGGCTAGCAATTTAGGTTAAGCAAAGCCTTATACTGCACCTTGCGCCGCTCTGAT
>NZ_CALGEO010000002.1:0-2747 GCF_937881865.1 Candidatus Proelusimicrobium excrementi | reverse complement strand
CGACGCCTATCTCCCGCAATACCGCAAAGCGACCGAGCTCCAAGACGCGTTGATCCGCCTCTTCGGCGCCCGCTTCCAAAAGCAGTTTGACAATTTTTTCATCGCCCGATGACACCGCTTGCATTAACGGCGTTTTTCCGCTTGAATCTGTCATATTGACGTCCGCGCCCGCCGCAAGAAGAGCTTTTACAAAATCAAAATTACCGGAAGAAGCCGCCCAAGCCAAAGGAGTATCGCCGCTTTCGGTTTTTAAATTAACGTCCGCGCCGGCCTCAAGCAAAGCTTTAAAAGTATTTTCGTCATAAGTTCTTACGGCTTTAAACAAAGGCGTTTCGCCCTCGGAATCCAAAAGGTTTAAAGCTTCTTTCGGCAGAGAAACGGGCTCTTCTTCCGCTTCAGGCTTTTGGCCTTTCCAAAAGCTGTGCGGCTGATAATAAACCGGGGTGCGGTAAACTTCAAATTTATTACGGAAGCGTATTTCCTCAAACGGCAGCAAGGCAGTATTCCCGCCGGAAGAAACTTTAATATCCCAAGGTTCTTTAATGCCGTTAAAAGTAAAAGATATCTCGCCTTCAGCTTCAGGCGAATCGAAAAACGCCCGCATATAGGCTTCTTCGGACGAGCGGTTATCGGCCGCAGTCTTATAAGAAACGTATAAATAAGAGGCGTTTTCGTTTTTGCCGTCTTTAAAGCGGATTTCAATTTCCTTGGGTTTGGCGCGCATTGCCGCTTTGCCGAAATCGGCCGGAGTCAATGTTTCATTCTCGCCGTTAAAATAGCGTACGGTAAAAGACTCGATTTCCGGTATATTTTCCCCGTCTTTGGCAGGGGCGTTAAAGCGCACGGTAAATGCGGTATTATATTTTTTATTGAACTGATTAAAAAGTTCTTTATCCGGCAAACCGTTTTCTTCAAGATTTTCCGCCGCTTCTTTATATTCTTGCAAAGCGTTCGCCCTAAACTCCGCCCAATTAGAGCCGGGAATCATAGCCGAAGAAGCAAAATCCTCAAAATCCAAGGCGACTTCTTTTCCTTTCAGCCAAGATATAAGTTCCGTTTGGCGGGTATCCCTGCGCTGCGTCCACAAAGCCACGCCGCCGTAAGGGGCCGCCCCGATGATAATATCGGTATACAAAGGATCGCCGTCTTCATCCTTTTTAGAGAACATTTCTTTTAATTTTTCATAAGGAAGGGGCTCTTCCAGCGAATAAGCTTTGTTTTCAACTACGGAATAATACACCATATCAAGCTTGCGCGGCAGAGGGCGGGCACCGCCTGCGCTTATATGGGAAGATCCCCCCGCAGGGTATCCCCACTCGCTTGCTGGGCGCGGGAAAACTTCCGCCGTGCGTTCCCCCTCTTCATCCAAATCAAGTACGGTAAAAAACGGCTGAATCGGATATAAAGGATGCATGGCAAGGCCAAGCTCATATTCGACTATGCCGTTTTTAGCGTTTTCCTCAGCGGCGGCCTCTTCAAAGCTTTGGCCCGGCTTAAGAGCGCGCAGGATTTTAAGGTCCCCTTCAAAAATTGCCAGCACCTTTTTGCGGGCTTTTGCAAAATCCTCTTCGGAGATATCTTTAAGAGGGTTATCCTCGTCTTCATCGGCATCGCGCAAAGCGGCCTCTTTATATTTTTTAAAGTTGAAAGGATTTTGTTTTTCATAGCGGATAACGTCCTCAAAAATAGCGGCCGATACTTTGGGATCGTCAGTTTGCAAATTACGCTTTACGCTTTCGGTAAATTCCTCTACAATCCAAGATTCTTCCCCAAAACTTAAATCCGCGTGCAAAGAAGCCAATATCAAATAGCGCAAACGCTCGACATAAAACCAGAAAAACAGCTCCTCCGGCGTAAAAATGTTTGGCAAATCGCCGGAATTGATAAATACGCTAATAACGTTTGCCGGGGAAACGGTTTCGAAAAAATCCGCCGGCATAGATGCGTACTTTTTATGCAAATCTGCCAGTTCTTTCTCCGCTTGGGCAACTAATTTATTGAGGCTTTCTTCATCCATATCGCCGTTGGCGTCTTTATATTTTTCCGCCATGTCCGCGTATTCTTTTCCCATAGTTTGTTTAACGTCATCAGGCAGATTTTCAGCAATCATTTCCGTAAATAAGGGATATATCTTTTCCCTTATTGCAGGAGTATCATAAGCTATCGCCTCCTTAGGGGTTTCCCCTCCGCCCATACAGCCGAAATTGGCCGCCTGTGCGCACAAAACTGAAGAAAATACGGACAGCTTAATAAATTTATTCATAAATCTCCCCGATTCAGTAAAAATATTAATTTATTATAGCAAAATAGCCCCAATACAAATTAAAATCCGCGTTTAGATTTTATACTTTGGAAAATTAAATCTTTCTTTTTAGAAAAGTTTATTTAAAAAACCGTCAACTGTTTTCGGCTTTTAACAAAACGCCCGACGTACGACACGACACAAATAATAATCTGTCATGCTGAACTTGACTGCTTAAAAATGGACGACATCAGGTAAAACCTGACCTACATTGAATGAGTGTTTAAGTAAGGTCTAAGCGTGAGATAATGTAACCGGCGTGGTTTTTCAGATTTGAGGAAAATTGCTAGCAATGAACGATAAAGATAGGCCGAGTAAAAGCAGTGCGAGAATGCAACCAGCGTGAACTTCTGGATTTGAGCCTGATTTGTGTTTTCTTATGAGTGAGGCATACTTGCCGCTATGCGAACGAAGTGAGCGAGGTATCCGAACGAGGAAAAAACAC
>NZ_CALGEO010000001.1:0-1759 GCF_937881865.1 Candidatus Proelusimicrobium excrementi | reverse complement strand
GCCAGCGTAAGCGCGCCGACGTTTATTACGCCGCTTGCGCCCACCGCTATGCCGTTAGGGTTAAGGAAAAATACGTTTCCGCCGATTTTGCCGTCTTTAAAAGCGTTCAAAACTCCGTCTATATTGCTGATTTTGTCATGCACCAAGTTAATAAGATTTTTGGCGCCCTCGGGCAAATAAAGATTCGCGGTATGGCCTTGGTATACGTCAAACGTAGAAAAAGAGTTAAACCCCGTCTGGCCGGAAACGGTGCCGGTGTGTACGTCGGAAACATTGCCGTTCACTCTGACCGTGGTATTGGTCTTTCCGTCGGGCGTTATCATCGTGCCGAATACGGAAGAGGTCATTAAAACATAACTTAAAACTACCGCTGATATCTTTTTGAACATTTATTTTTCCTAAAAAATCTTGGCCTGGACGTAAAACAGAACTTTAGTTTCATTCTCCCCGAAGGAAGGATGTTCGTTTAAAGTCCTGGCTACGGTAAGGCTGCCGTCCAATCTGTTAAAAAATCCCATACGCAAGCCGCCGCCCGCGCTGTAAATGTCTTTATCATATCCTTCCGGCGTAATAGTGTCTTTGGAAGGATAAATGCGTCCGTAATCAAAAAATCCGAATAATTTTGCATAAGTAACAAAACGCGGAAGCGGGGAAGTAAAATCAAATTGAAGTTCACTCATAACGTCAAAACCTTTATCGGCTATAAGCATACCTTCCGTATAACCGCGTACAGTGTTGACTCCGCCTAGCTGAAATTGCTCGGAAGAAGGCAAATCATGCCCGCCCGCCTTAAGCTGGGCTTTAGCTTTAAGATTAAAAGCCAAAGGCCCCCAAACCGCCGTTTGAAATTCGCCCGAGTAATTAAACTTTGTAAATTCGTTTTTGCCTTCCAAGGCTTTTACGCCCTGCCCTGCCGAAAGCAAATTAAAAAGATATCCGCCGTTAAAAATCCAAATATTATCAAAAGCAAGGGTTATAAGATCCGTCTTGGTCGTTTGCGTACGGTAGCTGTCTACGTAGTTTGCACCGTTCTTGGCGGAAAAACTTAAATTGAAATTGCTTATCATGGTTTCCGTAACCCAAAAAGGCTTTTTGACGTAAATATAATAATCGTAAAAATGGCCGTCCACGTTTAAAGGATGCAGCGGGCCGCTGATAATTTCCGTAGTGGAATAATCAAAGCCGACACCGATTCTGGTTTTAAGCAAAGGTTCGGGTATTTCGTAAGAGGCGAAATAGCTTTCGCTTCCTTTTGAAAGCATACCTCCGAAAGTTAAAATATCCCTGTACCCGGTAAGGCTCCTTAAAACGGCGTAAGCGCCGTAACGCTCAAGGCCGGTGTCTTCCTGACCGGAATTGTCGCTGAAAGCCACCAATGATAGGCGGGAAGGCTCGGTCATTACCAAATTTATATCTGTAGTGCCATAGACTGGGCCCGGCTCTAAAGCGGCGCGGGCTTTGACGTCGTTTGAAGCGTTAAAATAGAGAATATCGCGCTCGATATCGTTTACGTTTATCATATCACATCCGATAAGCCGTATTCGCGAATTTATAAAGTTTGCGCTTGTCGTATCGTTGCCGGTTATTCTGCTTTCGTTGATTTTAGCTTCCATAAGGCTGACGAACATAACGCCGGAAGTTATATCCTGCTCGGGCAGATAAGCTTTTGCCGCGATATAGCCCAAAAGCAAATATTTATTGTTGATTTTGGTTAAGATATTATCAATATCTTCCGCGCTCAGGGGCCTGTTTGTGTATT